>CAZYCB010000043.1:0-13981 GCA_964645735.1 uncultured bacterium
CGTACTTCGAACTGTGGGGTGTCCAGAATTCCCTGTCGATCACGCGCGACCAGGAGGACGTGCTCAAACGGATCGAGGCTGTCGCCATGACCAGATACGCCACGGGCGGCGTTCCGCAACAGGACGTGCTCAAGGCCCAAGCGGAGATCTCGATGCTGCGCCAGTCGCTTCTCGATCTCGAAGAGCAGGAAACCGATCTCATCGCGAAGATCAATCAGCTGCTCAACCGTCGCGCCGACTCGCCCCTGGGGCTGGCGTTTGCGCCGCCGGATACCGAGTCGGAGAGTGGTCTCGAAGAGCTCTTCGCCGCGGCGGAGAAGAACCGTCCCGAGATCAAAGGCGCTCAAGCGCGAATCGAGCGGAGCCAGGCGGAGCGGGATCTGATGAAGAAGGAGTTTTTCCCCGACTATCGTCTTGGAGTCGAATACAGGAGTTACGGAAGCAGCGAGGATATGATGATGGTCACTCTCGGTCTCGATCTTCCCATCTGGCACGGCAAGTACAAGGCGGGAGTGCGCGAGGCCGAGAAGATGATCGAGTCGAGCGAAGCGGCCAAGGATGCCGCGGAGAAACAAATCGCCTTCGATGTCCGCGACGCGCAGTTCAAGCTGCACACGGCGCGCCGGACGCTCGCCCTCTATTCCGACGCGCTCGTCCCCCAGGCCGAGGCGCGGTTCGACGCCAGCGAGGCCGGCTACCGCGCAGGGAAGGGGGATTTCCTCGACTTGCTCGAGAGCGAGCGTTTTCTGCTCAACGCCCGCGTCATGTCCGTCATGGCCCGGGCTGATGTCGGCATACAGACCGCGCGCCTGGAACGCGCGATCGGATTGGATTGGAGTTCCGCCGCCGGCAGCTCCGCGCCCGACAAGACCGGCAGCACCGAGAGAACCGATACCATGGATGGAAAACAAAGATGAGAATTCGTGCATCGATGATCGCCCTCGTTCTCGGGCTCGGCATCGGCCTCGCCGTCGTCGCCTCCACGTCTGGATGCCGCGGGCGCGCCGACAAGCAGGCCCTCGTGACCCGGTACCACTGCCCGATGCATCCGGCGATCGTATCGGATAAGCCCGGGGAGTGTCCGATCTGCGGAATGACCCTCGTCCCAATGGATGAGGTGAAGCCCGACACCGCGAAGGCCGCCGCAACGAAGACCAAGATCATGTATCGCTCGACCATGAATCCGAACGAGGTCAGCGACAAACCGGGGAAAGACTCGATGGGCATGGACAGGGTCGCTTTCGAAGTTCCTGAAGAGGGAGAGCCCGTCATGCCGGAAGGGTTGGCTGCTGTCACGATCTCTCCCGAGCTGCGCCAGCGCATGGGATTGACGCTGGGCGTCGTGGAGAGAAGATCTCTCGTTCACGAGATCCGCACCTCGGCAAGAATCGTCGCGGACGAAACGAGGCTGTACAGAGTGACGACGAAGTTCGAAGGCTGGGTGGAGAACCTCTTCGTGAACGTCACCGGCCAGCAGGTGAAGAAGGGGGATCCGCTCCTCAGCGTCTACAGCCCCGAGCTGGTTTCGACGCAGCAGGAGTACTTGACGGCTCTCGGCGCGGCCAGGCAGGTCGGGCGCGGATCGGACGAAACAGCGGAGCGCGGCGCGTCGGCTCTTCTCGACGCCGCTCGGCGGCGGCTGCAGTACTGGGATATCGGCGACGCGCAGATCGAGCGGCTCGAGCGCACCGGCAAAGTGGAAAAGAACCTCGTGCTGTACTCCCCCGCTGGCGGATGGGTGACGGAGAAGAACGTCGTTGCGGGCCAGAAGATCATGCCGGGGGATCCGCTTCTCGCCGTGTCGGATCTGACGAGCGTGTGGGGCGACGCCGATGTCTATCAGTCCGACCTGCCGTACGTGAAGGTGGGAACACCGGCGGCGATCTCGATTCCGTACTGGGAGAACAAGACGTTCACCGGGACCGTCGCCTTTGTCTCGCCGACGCTCGACCCGGTGACACGAACGGCGAAGGCGCGCCTGAACATCGACAACCCGGAGCTCCTGTTGAAACCCGAGATGTTTGCCGACGCCCGTCTCTCGTATCCGATCGGAGAGGGGCTCTCGATCCCCGAAGCCGCCGTAATGCGGTCCGGCGAGCACACCTACGCATTCAAAAACGCAGGCGAGGGCCGTCTCGTCCCCGTCGAGATCGATATCGGGCCGCGCGGCGGGGGATACTATCAGCTGCTCGGTGGTCTGAACGAAGGGGACCGTGTTGTGACCTCCGCCAACTTTCTCGTTGACTCCGAGTCCTCTCTCGAAGCCGCGCTGTCATCGATGTCCAAAGCGAGCGGCGCCGGAGCGGAGTCGGACACAGCAAGTGCCGCCGGGACGGAGCCGGCCGGAGGAGGCCACGCGCATTGAACCCGCCTAGCGATTCCTCCGCTCTCTCCGAGGGCAAGCTGACGCCGATCCAGAAATGGATCCGCTTCGCCGCGCATAACCGCGTCCTAGTCATCGCGCTCACGGCGGCCGCGGTGGCGTACGCTTTCCACACGATGAAGAACATACACCTCGACGCGATACCGGATTTGTCGGACACACAAGTCATCGTCTACACGAAATGGGACCGCAGTCCGGACATCGTCGAAGATCAAGTCACGTATCCGATCATCACCGCGCTTCTCGGAGCACCGAAGGTAAAGGCGATTCGCGGATTTTCCGACTTCGGTTTCAGCTACGTTTACGTCATCTTTCACGACGGCACGGACATCTACTGGGCGCGGTCGCGCGTGCTCGAATACCTGCAGAAGATCGAGGGCAGCCTGCCGCCGGACGTGAAGCCCGAGCTTGGACCTGACGCGACCGTCGTCGGGTGGGTGTACCAGTACGCGCTGGTGGACACCTCGGGCAAACACTCTCTCGCCGACCTGCGGACTTTCCAGGACTGGTACCTGCGGTACGCCCTGCAGAGCGTGCCCGGGGTCGCCGAAGTGGCGGGGATCGGCGGATTTCAGAAACAGTACCAGGTCACCGTGGATCCCAACCGGCTTCAAAGCCACGGACTTTCGGTCACGGAGATCGCCGATGCGATTCGCCGCAACAACAACGAGGTCGGCGGGAGGCTCATCGAATGGTCGGGGCGCGAGTACATGGTGCGCGCACGAGGATACGTGCAAAACCCCGAGGCGCTCGGCATGATCGCCGTCAAGACGAGCGCCGCAGGCACTCCGGTTCTGCTGAGGGATGTAGCGACGATACAGCTCGGTCCGCAGATGCGGCGCGGCGTCGCCGATCTCGACGGTGAAGGCGACGCCGTCGGCGGCATCGTCGTGATACGCCACGGCGAGAACGCCCTCAACGTCATCAAACGCGTGAAAGCGAAACTCGAGGAGTTGAAACCGTCCCTGCCGGAGGGTGTGGCAGTAGTCAGCACCTACGACCGTTCGGAGCTGATCAGCAGTTCGATAGACAACCTCAAGAGAGAACTCATCATCGAGATGATCATCGTGAGCGCGGTGATCCTCTTCTTTCTCTGGCACATCCCGTCGGCGATCGTGCCCATCATCACCATACCGATCGCCGTCGTGTTGGCGTTCATCCCGATGTTCTACATGGGGATTACATCGAACATCATGAGCCTCGCCGGCATCGCCATCTCGATAGGCGTTCTCGTGGACGGAGCGATCGTCGAGGTGGAGAACGCCTACAAGAAGCTCGAGCGCTGGCAGGAGGAGGGCCGCAAGGGCGATTTCCACGAGATTCGCCTGCAAGCACTCATGGAAGTCGGGCCTTCCGTATTCTTCTCGCTGCTCGTGATTGCCGTTTCGTTCCTTCCTGTTTTCACGCTGGTCGAGCAGGAAGGCCGGCTGTTCAAACCGCTGGCTTACACGAAGACGCTGGCCATCGCGCTCGCCGCGCTCCTCGCAGTGACGCTCGATCCCGCGGTCCGCATGCTGTTCACGCGAATGGATCCGTACAGATTCAGGCCGCGGTGGCTCGCGCGCGCGGCGAGCGCCGTCGCCGTGGGACGATACTACCCCGAAGAGAAACATCCGGTGAGCCGCGTGCTCTTCTGGCTCTACGAACGCCCCTGCCGGTGGGTGCTGCGGCATCCTAAAACCGTAATTGCCGCCTCGGCCGTGATCGTCGCCACGACCATTCCGGTCTACATGCAGCTCGGTCACGAGTTCATGCCGCCCTTGAACGAGGGCACGATCCTCTACATGCCGACAACCTTTCCCGGTCTGTCGGTCACCGAGGCGCAGCGTCTCATGCAGATCGAAGACCGCATTCTGAAAACCTTCCCCGAAGTCGTCACCGTGTTCGGCAAGGCCGGCCGCGCCGACACCTCCACGGATCCCGCGCCGTTCTCCATGATGGAAACGGTTGTCGTGTTGAAACCGATGAACGAGTGGCGCACGAAAGAGCGTTTCTTTTCGAGCTGGCCCAAGTTGTTTCGCGCTCCGCTCGGCCACATCTGGCCCGAGCACATCTCCTGGGACGAGCTCATCGCTGAGATGGACAAAGCCCTGCAGATTCCCGGCAACGTCAATGCCTGGACCATGCCGATCAAAGCGCGGATCGATATGCTCTCGACCGGAGTGCGCACCCCCGTCGGTGTCAAAGTGTTTGGCAGCGACCTCGGTAAGATCCAGGAGACAGCCGAGCGGATCGAGGCCGTGCTCCGAGGCGTGCCCGGCACGCGAAGCGTCTACGCAGAACGTTCGGGCGGCGGGTATTTCGTCGACTTCGTCCCGAAGCGCGAAGCGCTCGCGCGCTACGGTCTCACCGTCGACGACCTGCAGATGGTCGTCATGAGCGCCATCGGAGGCGAGACCGTTTCCACGACCATAGAGGGTCGCGAACGGTATTCGATCAACGTCCGTTATCCGCGCGACCTGCGCGCCGACATCGACGAGCTCGAGCGCGTCCTCGTCACCGCTCGTGCCGTCGGGTCGGTCTCCACCGGCGCTGGCGGAAAGATGCAGATGGAGGGAAGCGGCGGCGGGGAGGGTGGCGTCGTGCAGGTGCCGATCGGAGAGCTCGCCGACATCGAGCTCGTCAACGGTCCGGCGATGATACGCGACGAGAACGGGATGCTCGCCGCCTACGTCTTCGTGGACATCACCGGCCGCGACATCGGCGGCTACGTCGAGGATGCCAAAAAGGCCGTCGCCGAGAAGGTCAAACCGCCGACGGGTTACTCGATCGTCTGGAGCGGCCAGTACGAGAACATGCTCCGCGTCCGTGAGCGGCTTAAGCTGATCCTTCCGGTTACCGTATTGCTGATCTTCCTTCTCCTGTACATGAACACACGGTCCGTGTTCAAAGTGAGCGTCGTCATGCTCGCGGTTCCGTTCAGTCTGGTCGGCGCGGTTTGGTTGTTGTACCTTCTTGGTTACAACGTCTCGATCGGCGTATGGGTGGGGATGATCGCTCTGATGGGCCTCGACGCCGAAACCGGTGTCTTCATGCTGCTTTTTCTCGACCTGAGCTACGACGAGCATCGGCGCGCCGGCAAGCTGAGGAGTCTTGCCGATCTCCACGAAGCCATCGTCCACGGCGCCGTCAAGCGCATCCGCCCCAAGATGATGACCGTCGCGGCAGCATCGATGGGCTTGATGCCCATCATGTGGTCCGTAGGCGCCGGCGCCGACATGATGAAGCGCGTCGCCGCTCCGATGGTCGGCGGCTTGTTCACGTCGTTCATCATGGAACTGCTCGTCTACCCCGCCATCTATTTCTTGTACAAATGGCACAGGGAAGTGAAACCGTCGCTCTCCGCCGCGTCACGACAAGTCGAGCGGTGAGAAGGTATCGACGTGGAGCAGGTCGTCGGGCGGGCCTTCGGAGATGCCGTCGGGCGAGCGGCGCGGCTAGCGCATTCCGTCGAAGAGCGCCTTGAACCGCGGATCGCCGCGAATCGAATCGAAATCGCTGTCGTGTTCGATCCATTCTTTGTGGGCGAAACCGACTTCGAGTGCCTTTTTCAGATAACGTATCGCTTCGTCCGTTCCGCCGATTCGCGAATGGAAACAGGCCACGCCGTACGTGAGACAGGGATCATCGGGGTCGATCGCCTCCGCGCGCTGAACCCAGCGGAGCGCTCGCTCCTTCTGGCCCAGATCGACGAGTGCCGTGGCTCCGAGGTAAATCGCGCGCGAGTCGTTGGGATTCAGTTCGAGGTGTTTTTGGATGGTGTCGAGACTTCGTTGAAAGATCCTCCGGGCTTCGTCCATTCGATTCATCGTCCGATACGTGAACGCTTCGAGCGACGCCGCTTGGTAATCCTCGGGGTTGACCTCTCCCGCCCGGTGGTACATCTCTATGGCTTTCTCGAACCGGCCCTGCGCAAAACAGGTGCGGGCATAGAAATAGAAGGCTTCGAAGAGCATCGGGTCCAGCAGTATCGCCGTTTCGAACGCCCGCTCCGCCTCCGCGTACCGTTTGTCGAGAGCCAGCGCCAGGCCGCGCGACGCATGGGCTTCGGCGAGGTCCGGATCGAGCTCGAGCGCTTTGCGGCTCGCATCCTGCGCGTCTTTTCTTTGTGCCTCCCCACCCCCGAAGTACAGACACAAGTACGAATGACAATCCGCGAGTCCCGCGTAGGCCAGTGCGTAGGCGGGGTCCTTCTTTATCGCGCTCGAGAACATCTCGCGGGCGGACTCGATGCCCGCGCGGTTCGAGCGATAGAAGAGCGTCCTCCCCCGCAAGTAGTAGTCGTATGCGACGACGTCGCGCGTCGGTACGCGTTCGATGGCGCGGCGCTCCCTGTCGGAAAGCTCGACGCGGAGCGCACGGACGATGTTGCCGGCGATTTCCTCTTGAATGGCGAATATGTCCTCGATCTCGCGGTCGAACCGGTCGGCCCACAGATGATACCCGTCGGACACATTTATGAGCTGGCCGGTGATGCGAACGCGGCTCCCCGCTTTGCGGACGCTTCCCTCGAGCACCGTCTCGACGTTGAGCTTGCGACCGATGCGCCGGATGTCCTCGTTTTTGTTCTTGAAGGAAAAAGACGACGTGCGCGCGGCGACGCGGACTCCGTCGATCTTCGTGAGGGCGTTGATGATCTCCTCGGTGATACCGTCGCAGAAGTAGTCCTGGTCCTTCTGGGGACTCAGATCGCTGAACGGCAGCACGGCGATCGACCGTTTCGATCGCGCGACAACGCCGGATTCGTCCATCTCCGCGAACTCGCCGAGGGCCCGGAGGTCGGCGAACATGTCGGCCGCGCTCTGGTACCGGAGATCGGCGTCTTTCGTCATCGCGCGCTCGACGATTCGCTGGACTCCCGACGGCAGGTCTGGCCGGATCTCGCCCAATGGAACAGGATCTTCGTTGAGCACGGCGTACAGTACGGCAGGTTCGTACTCGCCTTGGAACGGAAGCCGGCCGGTCAGCATTTCGTACACGACGACGCCGAGCGACCAGATATCGGTCCGGTGATCTACTGCATCGCCGCGCCCCTGCTCCGGCGACATGTAGGCCGCGTCGGTGCCCCCCGCCCCCGGCGTTTCCGCACCGCTGCACGTCATCGGGAGTCCGAAATCCGTGATCTTGACGAGACCCTCGGGCGTCGTGAAGACGTTCGTGCTCTTGATCGCTCCGTGGACGACGCCGCGTCTGTGGGCCGCGTCGAGACCGAGCGCGATCTCGGAAGCGACACGAAGTGCCTCGGCGGTGTCGATCGGACCCGATGCGATTCTCTCCTTGAGCGTCGTCCCTTCGATGTACGGCATGGCGATGAAAAGCCCCTCGCCGCCTTCGTCGATCTCGTAGATCGTGCAGATGCTGGGGTGGTCGAGGGCCGCCGCCGTCTGAGCATCGCGGATGAAGCGATCGCGGTGCTCGCGCGTGGGGAACGTCTGAGGGCGAAGGAACTTGAGCGCGACCGTCCGCCGGAGTTTCGTGTCCTCGGCTTTGTACACCACCCCTACGCCGCCCTCGCCGATCTTCTCGAGTATCCTGAAGTGCGAAATCGTTTTGCCGATCATACGAACCTTTTGCGCCCGTCACCCCGTCGCTCCTCCGCGACGAGCGTTCCTCTCACGAATCGAGACCGGTCCGGGCAAGAAGACCCCTGTACCTCTCGTCGTCCCGGAGACCGTCGAGAGCCGGATGTATCTTGAGGGTCTCTATCCAGTGGTCCCGTTCCTCACAGGCCTTATCCAGCCACTGGAACGCCTCGTCGTTTTCCCCGAGCGCCGCATGGACCAGCGCGACCGGAAAAGGAGATACGTACTTTTCGTCCGAGAGTTCGTCGAGTCTGCCGAGCACCCTCCGAGAGCGCTTCTCCCTGCCGCACCAAGCGTAGATGATACCGAGCTGCGAGAGAACCAGCGTATCCGTTTCTCCCGCCAGGTTCATCGCTTTCTGCGCTTCTTTGACGGCCTCGTCGAACATCCCCTTCTGAGCGAGCGCCAGAGCGAGGAAAAAGTGGGCGAGGGCGAAGTCCGAATCCATCTCCAGGGTTCTGCGCAGCTGGGCGATCGCCTCGTCGTAGCGGCGGGCGAAACAGTACACCTGACCGAGATCGTTGTTGATGATGAGGGAAAGCGGGTCGAGTTCCAGCGCCTTGTGTCCCTCCGCAACCGCCTCGTCATGCCGGCCCATGTACATGAGAAACTCCGAATACCACTGGTGCGCCGTCGCGTAGCTGGGGTTGAGCTCGAGGGCCCTCCGGTACTGCCTCTCCGCCGCCGCCCAATCCCAATCGTAGTTAGCGCTGATCCATCCCAGCGATGCGTGGGCTTCGGCGAGGGTGTCGTCGAGATCGCGCGCTTTCTCCGCCGCCGTTCGCGCTCTTGGGAACGCCTCGTGCGGGGCCAGGAACCCGTACCAGCCGAGGAGATCGTAACAGTCGGCGACTCCGACGTAGGCGAGGCCGTACGCGGGATCCTTGTCTATCGCTTGCCGGAAGTACTCGAGGCTCTTCAGATACCCCGTCTCGGTTCGCTTGTTCCAGAAGTAGCGGCCTTTCAAGTAGAGGTTGTATGCTGCAAAATCCTCCGTGTGCCGCTTGACGAGCGCGGCTCTCTCGCCCCCGAGGAGCGTGACCTTGAGCTTGTTGACGATGGCGAGCGTGATCTCGTCCTGGATCGCGAACACGTCCTCCATCTCGCGGTCGTAGCGCTCGGACCACAGATGGTAGCCGTCAGCGGCGTTGATGAGCTGGACGGTGATGCGGAGCCGATTCCCCGCCTTGCGGACGCTCCCTTCGAGCATCGAATCGACGTTGAGTTTTCTCGCGATCGCGCGGATGTCCTCGGTCTTTCCCTTGAAAGAGAAAGCCGACGTGCGCGCCACCACGCGGAGGCCCTCGAGTTTCGTGAGGGCGTTGATGATTTCCTCCGCGATCCCGTCACAGAGATACTCCAGCTCCTTCCCGCGGCTCACATCGGCGAAGGGGAGCACCGCGATCGATTTCTCCGGTTCTCGCGCCTTCCCCCCGGCGCGTCCGGCGCCCGCTCCTTTCAGCGCAGCTTTCAGGGCGGTGAGAAACTCCGCAGCGGTTTGAAAGCGTTCCTCCGGCTCCTTTTCCATCGCCCGCTCGACGATCCGCCGCACCGCGTCGGGAATGCCGGGACGAAGCTGCTCGATGGGCTTGGGGTTCTCGTTGACCAGGGAGTAGATCACCGCCGCCTCGTACTCGCCTCTGAATGGCAGTTCGCCCGTCAGAAGCTCGTACATGACGACCCCGAGCGACCAGATATCGGTTCTGTGATCCACCGCTTCCCCGCGCCCCTGTTCCGGAGACATGTACGCCGCGGTCCCGACGCTCCTCGTCGTTTTGGAGACCTCCGTCCCGCCGGAGCTCTTGGCCAGGCCGAAGTCCGTTATTCTCGCCTGACCCTCGGCGGTCACCATGATATTGGCGCTCTTGATGTCGCGATGAACGACCCCGTGTTTGTGCGCGGCATCTAGACCTTGCACAACCTGCGCGGCGATGCCGAGGACTTCGTCCACCGCCATCGGGCCCGAAGCCCGGATCTTTTCCTTCAAAGTCTCGCCTTCGATGAAGGCCATCGAGATGAAGATCAGACCGTCATCCTCGTCGATCTCGAAGATGGGACATATGTTCGGATGATCGAGGATAGCCGCCGTCTGCGCCTCGCGTATGAAGCGCTGCCGGTGATCCTCGTTTTCGAACATCTGAGGCTGAAGGAATTTCAGGGCGACGAAGCGTTTGAGCTTGGTATCGTCCGCTTTGTAGACGATTCCCATGCCCCCTTCGCCGAGCTTGTCGACGATACTGTAGTGTGAAATCTTCCGGCCGATCATGGTTTGCCCGCACGTGTCAGGGAGCCACCGGACCGCATGGAACGCCGCACCAGTTCTGCGCTGGTACACTTGTAATATACGAAATCCGCGCCCGTGAAGTTCCGGCGGTTTCGAGCCCTCGGCGCGCGGGGAAGAGAGGCCGTCCGCGCTCGCATCCGCCTGCAGACGCTCCGCTTGCGCGGTCCGTTTACATGCTCCGCCTGTACTGGCCGCCCACGTCGAAGAGAGCGCTCGTTACCTGGCCGATGGAGCAGACCTTGCACGCCTCCATGAGGTGTTCGAAAATGTTGTGGTTCTGTATGGCGGCTGTCTGAACGCTCCGAAGCGCTTCCCTCGCTTCCGTCGAGTTCCGTTCGATGAGAGAGCGCACCGTGTGGATCTGCTGTTCCCGCTCCTCCTCCGTCGATCGAATCACTTCCCTCGGGACGACCGTGGGCGAGCCCTTCGCATTGAGGTACGTGTTGACCCCGACGATCGGGTACTCCCCGCTGTGCTTGAGGGACTCGTAGTAAAGACTCTCCTCCTGGATCTTCCCCCGCTGATACATCGTCTCCATCGCGCCGAGCACTCCGCCTCTCTCGGAGATCCTGTCGAATTCCGCCAGCACGGCTTCCTCGACGAGGTCGGTGAGATCCTCGACGATGAACGAGCCCTGCAGAGGATTCTCGTTCTTCGCGAGACCGAGTTCACGGTTGATGATGAGCTGGATCGCGATCGCACGGCGAACCGACTCCTCGGTGGGCGTCGTGATCGCCTCATCGTAGGCGTTGGTGTGAAGCGAGTTGCAGTTGTCGTATATCGCATAGAGGGCCTGGAGCGTCGTCCGAATGTCGTTGAAATCGATCTCCTGCGCGTGAAGCGAACGTCCGGACGTCTGAATGTGGTACTTGAGCATCTGAGCACGGGAGTTCGCCCCGTACTTGTACTTCATCGCCTTGGCCCAGATCCGTCTCGCCACGCGTCCGATGACCGCGTACTCGGCGTCGAGGCCGTTGGAGAAGAAGAAGGACAAGTTGGGACCGAATTCGTTGATATCCATGCCCCGGCTCAAATAGTACTCGACGTAGGTGAACCCGTTCGCCAGCGTGAAGGCGAGCTGAGTGATCGGGTTCGCCCCCGCTTCGGCAATGTGGTAGCCGGAAATCGAGACGGAGTAGAAATTGCGGACCTTGTTCGCAACGAAGTACGCCTGGACGTCCCCCATCATGCGCAGCGCGAACTCCGTCGAGAAGATGCACGTGTTCTGCGCCTGGTCCTCTTTGAGGATGTCCGCCTGGACCGTCCCTCTCACGCGGTTGAGCGTCCTCGCCTTGATCTTCTTGTACACCGCCGCGGGCAGGACCTGGTCGCCCGTGACGCCGAGGAGCATCAGTCCGAGACCGTCGTTCCCCTCGGGGAGCTCGCCCTCGTACCTGGGGCGCACCGCCCCCTTCTTTTTGTAGATCTCGTCGATCTTAGCCCCGACCTCGGCCTCGAGACCGTTCTCCTCGATGTAGCGTTCGCACTGCTGATCGATCGCGGCGTTGAGGAAAAAACCGAGCATGATGGGCCCCGGGCCGTTGATCGTCATCGACACCGAGGTCTTCGAATCGGCGAGATCGAAACCCGAGTAGAGTCGCTTCGCGTCGTCGAGACAGCAGATCGAGACGCCCGAATTGCCGATCTTTCCGTAGATGTCGGGCCGATGGTCGGGATCGCGTCCGTAGAGAGTGACCGAGTCGAACGCCGTGGAGAGCCGTTTGGCGGGCATGCCCCGGCTCACGTAGTGGAAGCGCCGGTTGGTCCGCTCCGGAGGCCCCTCGCCCGCAAACATCCGCGTCGGATCCTCTCCTTCGCGCTTGAACGGGAATAACCCCGCCGTGAAGGGGAACTGCCCGGGAACGTTCTCCTGCAGGTGCCACTTGAGAACATCACCCCACGCCTCGTACCTGGGCAGCGACACCTTGGGAATGAGCGTGTGAGCGAGAGTCTCCGCGTGCGTTTCTATCGCGAATTCCTGATCTCTTACGTGGAACTTGAAGGTCTTCTGCTTGTACCTCTTCTTGCACTTCTCCCATTCTGCGAGCGCTTTTTTGTTCTCGGCGTCGAGATGCGGCTCGATCTCGCGATACGTCTTTTCGAGGCTCTCGACCGTGCTTTCTTTGTTTTCCCCCGCCGAGCGCTGGACCGCCTCGATGGACTTCCGTATGCCGAAAAGCGTCTGCGCGACGCGTGCCTGCTCATCCGCCCTCTTGTCGTACGCCCTGTTGTTCTCCGCGATCTCCGAGAGGTACCTCGTTCTGTGCGGCGGTATGATGTAGATCTTCTCCGACATCTCGTCGGTGATGACGAACGCCGAGTGAAGGTCCGTCCCGGTTTTCTCGGCGAGCTGCCTCATGATGGCGACGTACAGCTGGTTCATCCCCGGATCGTTGAACTGCGACGCGATCGTTCCGAAAACGGGAAGGTCGTCGTCCTTGACGTCGAAGAGATTGCGGTTCCGCTTGAACTGCTTGCGCACGTCCCTGAGCGCATCCGCGGCTCCCCTCTTGTCGAACTTGTTCAGCGAAACGACATCTGCGTAGTCGAGCATCTGGATCTTCTCGAGCTGCGTGGCCGCTCCGTACTCGGGAGTCATCACGTAGACGCTTAAGCTAGCGTGTTCGATGATCTCGGCGTCCGATTGCCCGATACCCGAGGTCTCGACGATGATGAAATCGTATCCGGCTGCTTTGAGCACGGCGACGGCGTCCTTGACGTGAGCGGAGAGCGCGAGGTGGCTCTGGCGCGTGGCGAGCGAGCGCATGTACACCCGCTTGCCGCCCACGGAGTTCATGCGGATCCGGTCTCCGAGGAGCGCGCCGCCCGTTTTTCTCCGCGAGGGATCCACGGAGACGATGGCCAGCGTCTTGTTCTTGAAGTCGACGAGAAAACGCCGGACGAGTTCGTCGATCACCGACGACTTCCCCGCCCCGCCGGGTCCGGTCACGCCGAGCACAGGCGCCTCGCTCGCCGCGGCGAGGTCGCGGACTTTCGCCATGTCCTCTCTGCACGAGTCGGGGAAATTCTCCGCCGCCGATATGAGTCTCGCGATGGAGACGATGTCCTTGCGTTCGAGCTTGTCCAAATCGCCGTTCAAGCCGGCGCCGCACGCAAAATCGCTCTTCTTCACGACATCGTTGATCATCCCCTGCAGCCCCATGGCCCGTCCGTCGTCCGGCGAGTAGATACGCGCGATGCCGTAGCGGTGGAGCTCCTCGATCTCGTGGGGGAGGATGACCCCGCCGCCGCCGCCGAATATCTTGACGTGATCGGCCCCGCGTTCCTTCAAGAGGTCGTACATGTACTTGAAGAACTCGAGGTGTCCGCCCTGGTACGACGTGAGCGCGATCGCCTGGGCATCCTCCTGCACGGCGCATTCGACGATGTCTTCGACGCTGCGGTCGTGTCCCAGATGGATCACTTCCACGGACGTCGACTGCAGAATGCGCCGCATGATGTTGATCGCCGCATCGTGGCCGTCGAAAAGCGACGCGGCGGTAACGATTCGAATGTGGTTCTTCGGCTTGTAGGGTTTCGTCTCTTGCATGACCTGTGATCCTGTCCCTCTCGAGGAAGTCCGGTCGGCCCATCGGCGCGAGAACCTCTCGGCCTGTCAGTCCGCCCGGCGGGAGTTCGCAGCCTTCCCGGCTGGTTCGTGTTTTCTCTGACTCGTCCGTTCGTTTCAGTTTATCGGAAAAGGCATTGGAGAGGCAACCCCGTCACGCGGGC
>CAZYCB010000044.1:0-4893 GCA_964645735.1 uncultured bacterium
GCTCGAACAGCGGTCTGGCACACAACTATGTCAGGGCACTTGTGATTGACACGTCTGGCAACAAGTGGATCGGATCCGACCCCGGCGGCGTCAACAAGTTCGACGGCACCGACTGGACGACGTACAATGCATCGAACAGTGGTCTGGTAAGCAACAAGGTCTTCGCGATAGCCATCGATCCGTCGGGCGACAAATGGTTCGCGACATATGGCGGTGGCGTGAGTAAGCTGCACGAATAGACTTTGCGTTAACTTGCTGGCTCGCGTGCTATCTCAGGAGAACCATCTTCTTCGTGAACGTCTTGTCTCCCGCTGTAAGACGGCAAAAGTAGACGCCTGAACTTACGGGACTCCCGTTCGCGTCCTTGCCATCCCAAGTACGCTCTTGGTACCCCTCTCCGCTCATCTCGTCCACGAGCGTTTTCACAACTGTTCCTCCCACGTCATAGATCGATAGCGACACCCTCCCTCTCTCCCGGAGCGCGAACGAGATCGTCGTCGATGGGTTGAACGGATTCGGGGAGTTCTGGAAGAGCTCGATTTGATCCGGGCTTTCAGTGTCCATCGCTGCCGCTTCCTCTCGCCCCGCACGCCAAACCACACGGACTGTGTCGCAACCCTCAAAACATTCGGCGCCGACCAATCCGGATACCCTTACTTGCACGCTCTCACCTTTCCCGAGAACGCCGACTACCTCATCTCTCGAGAATTTCACCATCACGTCCGGATTCCCGTTCTTGTCGGCATCTCCGACGGCCCCTGGATGAGCTTCTGCCGCAACCGTTTCGTTGAGTCGTATCGAACTCATGTCAACTTGCAGCAGGTCGTATTTTGATGGAAGCTCGATACGCCCGGTGATCCAACGGCCTTCAGAGCCTGGGTTCAACGATTTTGGAAAGATGTCAACGACCGCACGTATTTTCGAAAGGCGCGCGAGCGTCGCCAGCCCAGCCACCGCGGCACGTGTGTTGGCGACCGTGAAGTCGGGGTGGAGGTATTGAATGAGGTCGTTCCGCGTGTGCCAACGCGGATTGAAGTCGCCCTCGTGGCCAATCCAGGCCTCTTCGTTGTTGAGCGCGGAATAACCGCGCACCCAGAACTGGTAGTTGTCCGACATACCGATGTCGGTGATGTGTGTGTCGCAGGGGGTATCGGTGTAAAGCTCCACGGCGTTCACAAAAGCCTCCGCGAGCCATACAGAAGTTGCGTTTGCCTCCACTTCCAGATCGAATACCGTGCCCTGCCGCCAATAGCCGATCATGTCGAAATTGAGGGCGCCGATGAGATTCACGTGGTCCCGGTAGACCCGCTGGACAAAGTCCCGGCTGCCAAAGCCGCCATACTCCTCACTCCCGAAGCAGACGTATTGGATGGTGTAAGCGAACCGGTGCCTCGAAAGGAGCTCGGCCGCCGTCATCACCGCGGCGACGCCGGTGGCATTGTCGTCGGCCCCTGGCCCGCGGTACGAGTCATAGTGCGCGCATATTACGAAGATCGAATCGGGATAGTCGATCCCTGTTTGCGTCGCGATGACGTTTTTCCCGGCCCGGTTGAGGTAACAGTAGAACGGGGACTGATAGTACTCTTGCAGGGCAACATCGAGCCCCAGACCTCTGAAAAACACAGCGAGACTTTCCGGAACGGTGTCTAGGGCAGGCCCACAAGTGTACCGGCAGCCGAAATCCACGAGCATCTGTATCTTGGATAGCACCCCTTCCCAGGTGACAGCGTCAACCGCTTCCTGTATCACCGGGTCCGCTGTTGTCACCCGCCGCCACACCCGTGCCGGCGCAGGCCGAGGATAGATGCTCAGGTCGACGGCCACAACCTCAGCCCGCAACTCCCGAAGTCTCGCGATCTCCTCGGGAGCACCGGACACCAGCGCGCATCCCTCCCGTCGCGCATGGACGATCACGCCCACGTCGGCGGGGATAGCTTCCCGCGTACGGACGACGTAGACGAGATCCGGAAGGCCTTCACGTGAGAGACCAAACTCCGCAAGCAGGGGGTACCGTGCGGGCGGTGTCCCGTTCGTGTCGCCAGGAGCGAGTGCGGTCTTCGCGCCCAGGGCGGCACAGGTCACGATGGCCGCTGCCGCGACCACGGCTCGAAAGACAGGGCTCCTCGTGCCGAATAACCGCCATCGGCGGAACACGATCAGAGGGGAGAGCACATTCCAGCACCGAAAGGCCATAAGTGTACGTGGATTCGAAGGTGTCCTTCTCTGTCAACGCCCCATCATAATTATAGCACGATTCTGTTACCTGAACACTGTCGTTCCCGTAGTGTCCGGGTTGCCCTCTGGCTTTCTACGGGCTCATCGCTGGGTTGTGGCAGTGCAGCCGCTGCGCCCGTCACCGTTTGAACGGCTGCCCGCTCGGCCAGGCGTACTCGATCGCGAGACTGGCCAGTATTTCCAGATAGAGTCTGTCCCCGATGTTCCCGTTCGCCGCGACAACAGCGCCTTTCCCGAGAGCCGGGTACGCGAGGAACACAAACGTGGTCCCAGGCGAGTTGTGTCCTGGATGGAGAAAACACATCTCCTCGATGCTCGTGTCGATGAATACTCCCAATCCCATACCCAGCGGCAGGCCCAGGGCTTCCGGGGGGACATCGACCAGTTTCGTGAGCATGGTCCTCGCTGTCTCCGGCGAAATGATTCGATGCGATTTCCCGTTGAACGCGTTCATGACCTCGAGAACGAGAATCGCCATGTCGTGGGGAGTGCTCAGAAGACCGCCGGGAGTCCGGGCTTTGCCAAACTGTTCGGGAGCTCTGGGTAAGCCGTCTGTAGCGTGGGGCATCGCTTCGTGCTTCCGGAGTTTTTCAGGGAGTGGATAGGAGAACGAACTCGATGTCATGCCGAGCGGTTTGAAAATGACTTCTGCGGCGAGGCGGTCGAACGGCTTCCCGGTGAGATCTTCCAGGATCAGTTGGATGACCACATATCCGATATTCGAGTAGTTCCATTGGCTGCCCGGCTCGGCCACTGGAGCGGCCGGCGGATTTTCCGCCGGTCTTTGTCCGCTCAAGATCTGCAGGACCGAAGCGCTCTCGTCCAACTGACTCTGGGACGGTATCCCCGCCTGGTGGGACAAGAGGTGGCGCAACGTGACCTTGCGATCTCTGGAGAACTCATTTTCCGGGATGTTCCACGAGGTGAGATAGCGATTCACATCGGCATCCAGGTCCAGTAATCCCTTCTCCACAAAATGAAGCGTGAGGACGGAGGTGACGAACTTGCTCACAGAACCCGTCTGAAACACCGATTTCTCGTCAACGCGCGCCGGGTCGCCCGCCGTTAGATATCCCGCTCCTTTTTCCCATTCGATAGCCGAATCGTTGATCACGGCAATGCTGACCCCGGGGACCTTGTAGAATTCCATTCGTTCGGCGAGAGTGGCCGATTCCCCAGTTTGCTCAGGGACGGAGAAATCGATCACCTGCAGGTTGTTGAGCACTCGGGCGATCCGGGGATTTCCCTGGGCGTCGTGGGGGTGAGTCGCGACGAGCGATCCCGCAAGACCGACCGCCAACCCCAAGATATTCAGCGACTTTTTCATGGCGGTCCCCTTTGGATACATGCCGGCGGGTCAGTTGCTGAAGATATCCTACGAGTACCGGTTGGTGTTTGTTTCTTCTGCAATGTGCAAAACCGGGAAACCGAGATGGCACCTCATTCCATCTCCATACCACACGGAGCGCAAATTTCATGGTCGCGCACAGTCGCTCATATTATACAGTGTTGGTGTAAGAAGAAGTGTAAGACGGAACCCTGGATCAAATGAGTTGGGAGAGCAGCGTCCTGGCCGGAACGACCAGTGGCCCTCGTGGTCGGGCGAAGCAGTCCGAATCCACGTAGTCGGCCTCGATGACCACCTGGAACGCGAACGGCGCGTTGAGCCGATCTTGGAAGTAACGAAGGTCCCCACTTAGGGATTCGTCGCGATGCTTGGCCTCCACGAGGAACCAGGGCTTCCCGTCGCGAACCACCACAAAGTCGGTCTCATGCCCCTCTTTGTCTCGCAGGTACCCAAGCTCGAACTTGCCGAGCCCCATGTCACTCCATCCCTCGACGGCTTTGAGCAAATGGCAAGCGACGAACGTCTCGGCCTTATCCCCTTCATCGGCGATGGACGCCCAATCCCTCAGGAACCATTTCGGTTCTTTCCGTAACGACCTCGACAGGTTCTTGAACCAGGGTCTTACAAGGAACCCAAGGTGCAAATCGCATAGAACTCCGATCCATCGACGGACCGTGTCGATGGAGACGCGAACTTCCTTCGCTAGATTTCCGTAGACGAGCTGGCGGGACGACCGCGCGGAGAGGATCTTGACCAGTGTTTCCACCTGACTGAGATGCTGGATCTGCGTCAAATCGCGAATGTCTTCCCTCACCGTCTGTTCGAGACGGAGCGACTGCCATCGCCGACTGAAACGCGCGTCCCGTCGGAGAAACGGCTCGGGATAACCTCCGTGGCGCCAGAGAGCGTCGAAGTCCGCATCCTTGCACTTGCGGGGCGGTCGGACGATTCGTTTCGAATCGGGGAGGTCCGTTATCATCGTCTCCGCGACGGAAAATGGGTGCATTCTGTACGAGAAGTAGCGGCCCATCAGACTCTCGCCCCCGCGACGATAGATATCCATGCGACTGCTGCCGGTCACGATAATTTTGACTTGATCGGCATAGGTGTCGAAAAACCCCTTCAGAAACTGCTTCCAACGTGAGTATTTGTGAAGCTCGTCGAAGAGTATAACGGGCGTCGTGCCCGAAAGCCTGTTCAGCTTGAGGAGATCGGCCAACTTCGCGGGGCCCTGGAGGATCCGTTCACGGTCGTCGTCGTTGTCCCAGTTGGCATACGTCTGCACGTGATTCCGGCATGTCGTGGTCTTT
>CAZYCB010000045.1:0-1610 GCA_964645735.1 uncultured bacterium
CGATGTGCAGCGGGAGGAAGAAATTTCCGAACGAGGCGGAGAGCCCGGGGATCACGAAGAGAAAAATCATGATCACCCCGTGAAGGGTGAAAAAGGCGTTGTACGTCTGCGGACCGACGATCTGTCTGCCGGGTGCTATGAGCTCGAGACGCATGAGAAACCAGAGACTCATTCCAACGAGAAAAAACGAGAGGATCGACGCGAGATAGAGAATTCCGATCCGCTTGTGGTCGGTGGAAAACACCCAGGAAAAGATCCCCGGAAAGCGGCTTCTCGTTTCGAGGAAGCTCGCCGGGGCGCCTTTCGCGTTCACCGCATTATCCATCATGCCTGCGTCCTCTGCCTTTTCCTTCCCAGCAGCACGAGAGTGAGCACGAGAACGATCGCGGCGACGAGCACGATGGCACCGACGATACGGGTCACGTCGAGAACGTACCTTTCGGCCTTCGGGTCATAGCTGAAGCAGAACCTGAGGACCCGCGCGACGGACGGCGTCACCTTGCCCTCACTGGCCTCGGAAACGGCCATTTTGATGTCGAAGGGCAGATAGCTCAGACCGTAAAGATACCGGACGATCTTCCCCGTCGGAGAGAGCACGATGAGCGTGGTCCCGTGAGCGAAATCCCTCTGGACGCGCTTGACATGGAAACCCGTAGCCCCGGTGAGCCTGGCGATCGTCACGCTGTCTCCTGTGAGAAACCGCCACGCGTCCTCGGGCACCTTTTTTTTGGATGCCGTCGCGATGGTCTTTCGAATCCGGCCCGCCGTCACCGGGTTGTCGAACGGGTCGAAGCTGATCGTCAATATGTCGTAGTCCTTGCCCGGTTCGAGATCGGTCTTGGAAACCACATCGGCCACACCGTTGAGAAGGGGCAGGCAGATGTCCGGACAATGATAGTAGACGAGCGTCAGGATGGTGGGTTTGTCGATCACATTTCGCAGGTAAACCGAATCGCTGTCCGCGTCGACAAATCCGAGGTCGAGCGGGACATATGACCCGAGCTTTTCCTCGATGCCGATTTCCGGACCCGCGGGGGCCGGACTATGGCTTTGGGCCCGTGCGGCACATCGAAAGGGGGAGAGATAAACCAGAATAGCGAGCGCGAGGATCCAGGCGAGTCGCATCTGCGTGCCCCCGAAAGATCCTCTCCGCATCACCAGGAATGAATCGAAGGGCCGGGTGTTCTGCATGGAATTCCACAAGACAACGCCGCCTTAGAATTAGACGCAAACCCCAGGAGTGTCAAGGCTTTTTGGCCCGGCGGCCCCGAGCAAATATACGCGCCGCCCGACGCGCACCGCGTCCGCGATTAGTCTCTCGGCGGCGGTCGGGGCTCGATCTCGCTCACACGGCCGGAGTGCGGAGCAAAGAGAGGAGTTCGCCGGGGTCCGTCGTCGGCGCCCTGCACGCGTGGTTCTCGCATACGTACGCCGTCGCCTTCCCGCCGAGGGCCGTGTGGGAAGCCGCGAACGGCGCGATGCGGGTGATGACGGGATTCTCATCGCCGTGCGCCTTGAAGAGAACGGCGGCATCCGGAACGTATGCTGAGCGAATCGCCCGTATCATCGCTTGCGTGTCCGGCGATCGGAGGCCGCCGACGATGCCCATC
>CAZYCB010000046.1:0-8340 GCA_964645735.1 uncultured bacterium
AACCGTCTTTGTGCGCGCGTGACCGCATCGAGCGCAGAGTCCGCGCCGACGCCGCCCGTCGGGAGATCGGCGTCGATGTCGTCTACTCCGAGCTCGTCGAGAACGCCCTCGACCGACGCCTCGAGCGCGCCGAGGTCGTACCCGCCTTCGAGCACCGCGGCGAGCCTTCCCTGGCAGTGGTCGCGCGCGACGGCGAGCAGAACCCGCGTCATCGCTTTGAATCCATCCCTCGTCACTCTCATCCGAGAAAGCGGATCGCTCCCGTGGGCGTCGAAGCCCGCTGAAACGAGAACGAACTGCGGGGCGAACTGACGGCTCACAGGCTCGATGATCCGTTGGAACGCCGCGGCGTACTCCCCGTCTCCGCATCCCCCCGGAAGCGGAATGTTCACCGTGTACCCCACCCCATCGGCGACGCCGACGTCGTTGGCCGCACCGGTGCCCGGGTAGTGAGGATACTGGTGGAGAGACACGTAGAGAACGCTCTTGTCCGCGTAGAAGCTCCTCTGCGTCCCGTTCCCGTGGTGAACATCCCAATCGACGATGAGTACCCTGTCGAGGCCGTACTTCGACCTCAGGTACCTCGCGCCGATCGCCACGTTGTTGAAAAAGCAGAAGCCCATCGCCCGGTCCGCCTCGGCATGGTGGCCGGGAGGCCGCACCAGGGCGAAGCCGTTGTCGGCCTTGCCCGCCACGATATGCTCGATGAGAGAGAGAAAACCGCCTGCAGAGAGAACGGCCGTCGCGTACGTCTCGCTGTACGCGTGCGTGTCGGGGTCGAAGGCGAAGTACGCCTTGCCCGCTGTGGCGCGGACACATTCGACGTAGCGGCGGTCGTGGTTCGCCGCGATTTCCTCGATCGACGCGTCACGGGGTTCGACCTTCACGAGCCCGTCCCTCGTGTACCGCTCCATCAAAGAGAGGAGCGCGCCGATCCTCTCGGGCCGCTCGGGGTGGCCCGGAGGGACCTCATGGTTCTGGTACCTCGCGTCGCACACGTATCCCGTTCGCAGCATGCCGGCGATGCTAAGCCCTCCTTCCTTGACCTTCAACATGTATTCGGCTATCGTCTCGGAGAGCTCGTGGCGAAACACACCTTACTCACCTCTGAATTCGAGTCGTGTCCGTGGAACCCGAATCACCCAACGAGAATCACTCCCCTCCCGACTCCGAACGGTTTCTTCGCGTCGATCACTTGACCGGCGACTTGAGAGGACGTTCGCTTCGCGGAGGAGCGGTTACACTCGTCAGTCAGGCGGCGAAGTTCCTCCTCGGGCTGGTGTCGATGGCGATCCTCGCCCGTATGCTCACCCCCGACGATTTCGGTCTCATCGCGATGGGAACGGTGGTCATCGGCTTCACGTCCGTGTTCAAGGACATGGGACTTTCGATGGCGACCGTCCAGAGGCCCGACGTTCGTCACTCGCAGATCAGCACGCTCTTCTGGCTCAACGTCGCGATCAGCGTGGCCATCGCCATCGTCACCGCCGTGGCCGCCCCCGCACTGGCGTGGTTCTACAAGGATCCTCGCGTGACGGCGGTCACCGTGGCGCTCGCGAGCACGATCGTCATCGGAGGGCTGACGATCCAGCACCAGGCGCTGCTGCGGAGACAGATGCGCTTCGGCGCGCTGGCGTTCGTCGAGGTGTCGTCGCTCGTCGTCGGAACGCTCGCCGCGATCGCCTCGGCGCTGGCCGGGATCGGTTACTGGTCTCTCGTCGTCTTCAATGTCGTGCGCGAAATCGCCGCGGTTTTCGCCGTTTGGATCACGTGCCCCTGGAGGCCAGGCCGCCCCGTCCGCAGCGACGGTGTCCGGTCCCTGGTCTCCTTCGGCGCGCACCTCTCGGGGTTCAACATCCTTTCGTACGCCGCCCGGAACGTCGAGAAGATGCTGATCGGCTGGTACTGGGGCGCCGGTCCGCTCGGACTCTACAACAATGCGTACCGGATCCTTCTCTTGCCGATACAGCAGATCAACACGCCTCTGACGAGCGTCGCCGTTCCCGCGCTGAGCCGGATTCAGACGCAGCACGACCGCTATCGCGCCTATTACAAGCGCGGACTCCTGCTCACCGTCACGGCGGGCATGCCCGTCGTCGCCTTTCTCTTCGTCACGGCGGACAAGGCGGTTCTCGCTTTCCTCGGGCCCCAATGGCACGAGGCGGTGGCGATCTTTCGCGCCCTCGGCCCCGCCGCGTTCATCGGCACGTTCAACGTGGGGACGGGGTGGGTGTTTCTCTCGCTGGGAACGACCCGCCGCATGTTCAAATGGGGACTGATCTCGTCCGCGATCACGATACTCGGCTACTTCGTCGGCCTTCCGTGGGGGACGATCGGTGTCGCTCTTTCGCTCAGCGTGTCGCTCGTGGCGCTGCGTCTCCCGGCGACCTTGTACTGCATCCGCGGCACTCACCTGCGTCTCGCGGACACGCTCTCCCCGCTGTGGCGGCCGACGGTCTCGTCGATCGCCGCCGGGGCGCTTCTCTACGGCGTGGATACGGTTTTCAAACCCGGAGTCCCCGTAGGGCTTTCGCTCACGTTCGACTTTCTCATCTACGCCGCGTTCTACGCGCTCGTCTGGATGGGTTTGCCAGGCGGGCGGCGTTCGATCTTGGAGCTCGTGGGAATCGCCCGCGAACTCAGGCTTTCGCGTCCACGCCCAGAGGAGGCAGCCCTTGTCGACATCGACATCTCGTGAGAGAAGCGGACATCCGATCGCTCGAGCGCTTCGGAATTCCTTCGCCCGCGCGGCGACCGCCGGCCGCACGCTCTTCGCGAGGGTCAACCCGTGTCCGATCATCGTGCTCGGCAATCAGAAGTCCGGCACGACGGCCATCGCCGCGCTCCTCTCCGAGATGACAGGTCTGTCGGTCACGCTCGACCTCAAGAGAGAGATGAAGAATCCCGTCATCGACCGCGTGAAGGCCGGCGATTTATCCATGGCGGACCTCGTCCGTCTGAACAAGCTCGACTTCTCGCGGGACATCATCAAGGAGCCCAGCTTGTCCCCGTTCTTCCGCGAGCTTCACGAGTGCTTTCCGGAGTCGACGTTCGTCATGGTGATACGCGACCCGCGCGACAACATACGGAGCATCCTCAACAGACTGAAGGTCCCCGGCGACCTCGATGACATCGGCGGCGCGGAGAGGTCGCGAATGACGCGCGCGTGGCAGCTCATCCTCGACGGCCGCTGGCTCGGTCTCGACGGGGCGAACTACATCGAGATGCTCGCCCAGCGGTGGAACTTCATCGCCGATGTCTATACCGAGAACGGCGGCCGGATGCAGCTTCTCAAGTACGAGGACTTTACCAGGGACAAGATCGGGGAGCTCGAGCGCCTCGCGCGAACTCTCGGCCTCGAGAAGAAGAACGACGTGTCGCACAGGGTCGATGTCCAGTTCCAGCCGGCCGGCGACCGCGGCGTCCGGTGGGATCGCTTCTTCGGCACGGAGAACCTCTCGCGGATCGAACGCATCTGCGCGGATCGCATGGCGAAATTCGGGTATGCCATCTCGCCGTGACTCGCTCCTGGATACGGCGCGCGGTTGGCATATGTTTCTCCGCTCCTTGACCCTTCGCTCGCGGTCCGGTATATTTCTATCCCGCATGGAACGAAAGGGCCCGTGTATGGCATTCGCAACGAATCTCGGCTACCCCCGGATAGGTCCGAAGCGCGAACTCAAGAAGGCGCTCGAAGGCTATTGGTCGGGGAACATAACGGAACGCGAGCTCGAAGAGACGGGCCGCCGGATCAGGCAGGACAACTGGCTCCTGCACAAGAATCTCGGCATCGACCACATCCCGTCGAACGAGTTCTCCCTCTACGATCACGTGCTCGACACCGCCGCGATGGTGGGCGCGGTGCCGTCGCGTTTCGGCTGGGGGGGCGGCACCGTGGATCTCGCCACTTATTTCGCGATGGCCCGCGGCACGCAGGAGAAACTCTCCCGCACCGGTCCCGGCGCGGCGGCGAGCGCCCCCGCGATGGAGATGACCAAGTGGTTCGACACGAACTATCACTACATCGTCCCTGAATTCGAGCGGGGGCAGAAATTCGTCCTCGGCTCCACGCGCCCGGTCGACATGTACGTCGAGGCGCGCTCCCTTGGAATCGAGACGCGCCCGGTCCTTCTCGGACCCGTGTCTTTTCTCCTCTTGGGGAAATCGAAGGATTCCGCGCTCGACCCGCTCTCTCTTCTCCCCGATCTCCTCGGCGTGTACGTGGACGTGCTCACGAGGCTCTCGCGCGCCGGCGCGCGCTGGGTTCAGATCGACGAACCGTGTCTGGTCCTCGATCTCCCGCCCGCTTCGCGTGAGGCGTTCCACACCGCGTACGCGACGCTCGCACGCGACGTGCGGGGACTCGAGATCCTCGTCGCCGCGTACTTTGGTTCGCTGGGAGAAAACCTTGGCACCGCGCTCGCCCTTCCCGTATCGGCGCTCCACGTCGACCTCGTGAGGGCGCCGGGAGAGCTCGATGATGTTCTCGCGGCGTTCCCGCGCGGCAAGATCCTTTCGCTCGGCCTCATAGACGGGCGAAACGTCTGGAAAACCGATCTCTCGAAGGCCCTCTCGACGGCGAAGAAAGCCGCCGCCGTGTTGGGCGCCGATCGCGTGATGGTCGGCCCTTCGTGTTCGCTTCTCCATTCGCCTGTCGATCTCACGCTCGAGACGAGTCTCGACACGGAGATTAAAGAGTGGCTCGCCTTTTCGAGACAGAAGCTCGAAGAAATCGTCACCGTCACCCGTGCCTTGAACGAAGGAGAGGCCGCCGTAGGCGAAGCGATTGTCTCGAACCGCCGGGCGCTCGAGGAAAGGGCGGTGTCGCCGCGGATCCACGACGACGCGGTGAAAAGGAGGTCCCGCTCGGTCTCGGCGGACATGCTCCGCCGCCGGCCTTACGCCGAGAGGCGGGAAGCCCAGAGACGCCTTCTCGGCCTGCCCGTGTTTCCCACGACCACGATCGGGTCGTTCCCGCAGACCAAGGAGGTCAGGACGGCGAGGGCGGAGTACAGGAGCGGGAAAAAGCGCCGCGAGGAATACGAGGCGTTTCTCAGGGACGAGATCAAGAGAGCGATCGAGTTCCAGGAGAAAGTCGGCATCGACGTTTTCGTTCACGGGGAATCGGAGCGCAGCGACATGGTCGAGTACTTCGGCGAACAGCTCCGAGGCTTCGCATTCACCAAGAACGGCTGGGTGCAGAGCTACGGTTCGCGGTACGTGAAACCTCCAATCATCTATGGAGACGTCGAGCGGCCGTCGCCGATGACGGTGGAGTGGTCCGAGTACGCCCAGTCGCTCACACGTCGGCCGGTCAAGGGGATGCTCACAGGACCGGTGACGATTCTCCAGTGGTCGTTCGTCCGCGACGACCAGCCCCGATCCGAGACGTGCCGGCAGGTGGCTCTCGCGATTCGTGACGAGGTCGTCGATCTCGAAAAGGCGGGAATCAAGGTGATACAGATCGACGAGCCGGCGATGCGCGAGGGGCTGCCGCTTCGCCGCGACGAGTGGAACGGCTACTTGGAATGGGCCGTTCAGGCGTTCCGCCTGGCGTCGTCCGGTGTGCGCGACGACACGCAGATTCACACGCACATGTGCTACTCGGAATTCAACGAGATCATACACGCGATCGCTGACATGGATGCGGACGTCATATCGGTCGAGGCCTCGCGCTCGCAGATGGAACTCCTCCACGCGTTCAGGGATTTCGCGTACCCCAACGAGATCGGACCGGGCGTGTACGACATCCACTCCCCGCGCATTCCCTCGCGCGAGGAGATCGTCGCGCTCTTGAGAAAAGCCGTCGAAGTTCTCCGTCCCGATCAGGTGTGGGTCAACCCCGATTGCGGGCTGAAGACACGGAGGTGGGAGGAAGTCACTCCTGCGCTCACCGCGATGGTCGAAGCGGCTCTCGAGATGAGGGCATCCGTCGCGCGCGGCGCCTGAAACCCGGCTCAGCACAGGATGGGTGCTGGCACCCAATCGCACGACAAACAGTCCGGAGAGAAGAATTCCCTTTGCAAACGGCCGGGCACGATGTATGTTCCCGGTAACTCAGAGAATCCTCCTGCCACGTTCGTTTCCGCAGAGTTCGCCCCCGCTGGTTCGAAATTGGTCCCGGAGATCGTTTTTCCGAGTTTCATATAGAGTGGGCTCGATGCCCGCCACGGCAAGTTGGAGAGGTGCGGTAGTCAATTGTCGTGCAAGAAAGTGACCGCACACAGAGGGGCGAAAGAAGGAGTTTACTCCATGTCAAACAAAAGACTCTATGTCGGCAATCTCCCATTCGATGCGACGACCGAACAGCTGCGTACGGCTTTCGAAGCCCACGGAACTGTCTTCGACGTGTCGATCATCAACGACCGTGAAACCGGTCGTCCGCGTGGGTTTGCCTTCGTGGACATGGATCCCCAGGGTGCCCAGGCTGCGATCGCCGCGCTCGACTCGAAAGATTTCGGCGGGCGGGACCTTCGCGTCAACGAGGCGCGCGAACGGGGCAACGGCGGAGGACGCTAGTTCGCTGTCGTTATCCAACGAGCGAAGAGGGCCGCGAAAGCGGCCCTCTTCTTTTTGGCGGCCGCCGCCGCTCTTCGCGTTTTCTGGAACCGATCAGGAGTTTTTGAAAGGTCCGCTTTTCCTCGTTGCGCTACAATACGGTGTCCGCCGTCCACGGTTCCAGCATGTCGTACGGCACGTTGCACGTGCATAACGAAAAGGATCACTCGATGGCTTCAGCAGACGTAACGCGTTCGCGCCCATCCGATGCCCGGCTCTCGGAAGCCGACGTTGTCATCGTCGGTGCCGGGGCGGCGGGGCTCATAGCCGCCGTGTGGGCGGGACGCACGGCGCGCCGGTTGCGTATCGTCGTCCTCGACGGCGCGCGCAATCCCGGAGCGAAGATCGTCATGTCCGGGGGCGGCCGGTGCAACCTCACGCACGATCGCGTCGATGCGAGTTCGTTCTTCGGTTCCTCGCCGAAGGCCATCGAGAAAGTGCTCCGAAGATTCGACGTTTCGAAGACGATTGCGTTCTTCAAGGGACTCGGTGTGAACCTCGAGCGCGAACCGACGGGCAAACTCTTTCCCACCACCGGCGACGCGCGCATGGTTCGAGATGCTCTCATGGCCGCCGCGAGAGAGACGGGCGCCGTCATCCTCCATCCCAACAAGGTCGCGACCATCGCCGCCGTCCCGGGAGGCTTCGCCGTCGCGGGCCGCTGGGGGCAGTGGAACGCACGCCGCGTGGTGCTCGCCACCGGCGGCAGGAGCATCCCCAGAACGGGGTCCGACGGCCGCGGCTACGAGATCGCGCGATCCCTGGGGCACACGACGACCCGCATCTTCCCCGCTCTCGTACCGCTCACGCTTCCCCGGAGCCACTTTGTCACGCGGCTCAGGGGACTTTCCGTCGACGCGACGCTCGAGGTGATCTCGGGGGCGGGAAAGAAGGTGGCTTCAACAACCGGCTCCACGCTTTGTACGCACCTCGGCATCTCCGGGCCGGCGGTGCTCGACATCAGCCGCTTTTACATCGAAGCGGTCATGGACGACCCGCGGGCGGCCCTCGTCATCAACTGGCTCCCCGGCCGCGCGCCCGCGACGATCGAACGCGAACTTCTCGCGCTGCGAAAAGCGACCGTTTCCGGCTACCTCGAACGCCTGCTGCCCGATCGTCTCGCCGCGGGATTGTGCGCCGTCGCGAACGTCGATCCGGGAACACCCGTGCACCAGCTCCGCCGCGACGCTCGCAAAGCTCTCTCGAACGCCGTGACGTGCTACACGCTCCCCATCGCGGGGAATAGAGGTTTCGAGCACGCCGAAGCCACGGCGGGCGGAATCCCGCTTGCGGAGATCCGCCTCGATACGATGGAATCACGCGTCTCCCCCGGGCTTCATCTGTGCGGCGAGATCTGCGACGTGGACGGGCGGATCGGTGGGTTCAATTTCCAATGGGCATGGGCTAGCGGCTACGTCGCGGGTGTCTCCGTCAATCAGGCTCGAAAGTAGAGCGGCTCGCGAGGAAGCGCTCAGCAGGGTCGTTGAGAGCCCTTCGCTCCGCCACCCTCGGCTTGCAGCCGCGGGTGGCGCCGATGGGGCCCCCGGGCCGCGCGCAGCTTGCGAGCACGGACGGGGATATCGGCGACAGGACCCGCGGCGGCAAAACGAGCGCGGCGGAGCGTGGGCGATGGACACACGCGGGCGGCGATGCTACACTCGGAGCCAATCGCCAATCACTCGGATTTGCGGCTATGGGCTGGCACGGACACGCGAGTACAAGATGGACAGACGGACCTTCTTGAAAACTGTTTCGATCGGCGTCGCAACCGTTCCGTTCGTG
>CAZYCB010000047.1:0-39015 GCA_964645735.1 uncultured bacterium
TTGATAATGAATCACTCCGGTATCAAAACCAATGATTTCATCCCCCTTTTTAAAACCAGCAAACATATTGAGGGCTGCCCCTCGTCCAACATAGGCCATCGCCTCCTCGATTGCCTGGCGCGCACCAACGGCTATGATGACATCATCCGCTCCACGGTAATGAGTTTGCTCCATTACCACCATCTTCAAATCCGTTGTCCGTGAGTTAACAATATGGAGAGCTACGCCAGCCTGCTCTGCTCCTCGATCTTTTTTTTCGGGAAATGGAAGCGTAAATTTACACGGCTTTGCCCGACGCTGTCAAGGGCAAAAATAACGCAGGCATAGAGATAAAGTCAACGAAGTATTTTTTTGCACAGGCCGGGGTTTTCTGTGGATAACTCCGGTTTTCTGGAAGGGAGGTGGCGCGTGTCGCGCCACCCCCCGGGTGCAGATTTGAGAGGACTAGACCGTCGTGTCGGGGGAGGTCGGATCGCCCTCCGGCCCCATGCTCTCCCCGGCGATCGGACCCCGATTTTCCATGGTCTTGGGCTCGCCCGACCATGTCTTTCTTTCTTCGTGGGTTACGGAACCCGCCGGTCTTCCCTTACCACCGGACGCCTTCGGCCCGTCGATACGCTCTTTCAGGAGCTCGGCGATGCCGGCAACGCTTCCCAGTACCCCCGTGGTTTCGAGGGGCAGAAAGATCTTGGTCGCCCGCCCATTGGCAATGCTGGAAAGGGCCTCGAGGTACTTTATCGCGATCAAGTCATTGGTAGGATTGCCGTTATGTATCGCTCCGTACACCGTCTGGATCGCCTCCCCCTCGCCCTGCGCCACGGTAAGCTTCTGGTACCTTGTTCCGTCGGCCACTGTGCGCATGGCCTCCGCTTCACCCTCTGCTCTGAGAATCGCCGACTGACGGACACCTTCCGCTTCGAGAATCGCCGATCGCTTTCGGCCTTCCGCCTCGAGAATCATGGCACGCCGGTCTCGCTCGGCTTTCATCTGCCGATGCATGGCTTCCGTGACATCGCGCGGGGGCTCGATCCTCTGGAGCTCGACGCGCGTGACCTTCGTGCCCCACTTGTCGGTCGCGTCATCCAGGATCTGGCGAAGCCGCGTGTTGATCACTTCGCGGGACGTGAGCGATTCGTCCAACGCTAAATCACCAATCAGGTTACGCAGGTTGGTCTGTGCGAGCTTCGTCGCGGCGAGATAGAAGTTGGCGACGTTGTACGTCACCTTCACCGGGTCGGTCATCTCGTAATAAACGACCGCCTCGACGCCACGACGAGCACGAACGAAACGACGATGAACACGGCGAACTGCCAGCCGAGCCCCGCCCCTATCAGGGCGAGAACGCCGGCGGCAACGGCACCGACACCGAACCACAGGATGAAAAAGGCGGCGGTGAAGATCTCACCGATGAAAAACAGAGCCGCCAGAATCATCCATATCCACCAGAGATTCGTGGACATCTCGATAAGCCTCCTGTCCGCGCCACCGCGCCAGACGGCGTTACTACAACGATACGGGGAAATTATTCACGGCCGGAAACTGGACCCGCTGCCCGGCGGCCGACGCGCAAGCTCACTTCTTCCGCACGCGCGAGCCCTCGGCAGTGTCTTCAACGGCGTATCCCATCCCGTCGAGCTGGGCGCGTATCTCGTCGGCTCTCTTGAAGTCACGCGATTTCCGCGCCTGCTCCCGGGCGGAAACGAGCTGCAGGATTTCGTCCGGCGCCTCTCCGGCACGAGAGGGGAACCCGTTCGGGAACATGCCGAGTACCGTGTCGAAAACGACGATCGCGTCTTTGACCGCTTCGAGCGCCTCGCGGTCCTGCGTGACCGTTGCGCCGTTCTCCTCGACGAGTTTGTAATAGGCCCTCACCAGATCGAACACAGAGCCCAGAGCGCCCGCGGTGTTGAAATCATCGTCCATCGCGGCGAAAAAGTTTTCCTTCGATTTTGCCGCGGCTTCCTTGAGCGCGGTCCCCGCGGGACTCGATATCCCTTGGGAGCTCCCGAGCTTTTCGAGATTCTCGTCCACCGCGAGGCACGCGAGTCGGAGTCTCTCGTAACTCCGTTTGGCTTCCTCGAGCCTCTCGCGCGAGTACTCGGTTTGTTTTCGGAAATGCGCCGAGAGAAAATAGAACCGGCACACCTCGCCCGAGTACTCCTTGAGTACATCCTCCATCGCGAAGAAATGTCCCGTGGACTTCGACATCTTCTCGCCCCTCAGATTGAGGAGCCCGTTGTGGAGCCAGAAGTGAACGAAAGGACGTCCCGTTGCCGCCTCGGACTGAGCGAGTTCGTTTTCATGGTGCGGGAAGATGAGGTCCTCGCCTCCGCCGTGGAAATCGAGCGTCTCCCCGAGGTACTTCATCGACATCGCCGAGCACTCGATATGCCACCCCGGGCGGCCGCGCCCCCACGGCGTGTCCCACCCCGGTTCGTTCGGTTTCGACGCCTTCCACAGGGCGAAGTCGAGAGGATCTTCTTTCTGTTCGCCGACGGCGATCCGCGACCCGGACATCAGGTCGTCGATCTTTCTCTTGGAGAGCTTCCCGTAGCCCGGGAAAGTCCGGACGCGGAAGTAGACGTCGCCTCCGGTTGCGTAGGCGTGGCCCCGCTCGACGAGTTTCTCTATGAGGTCGACGATCTCCTTGATGTGATCGGTCGCGCGCGGGTACTGCGTGGCCGGCCGTATGTTGAGGGCCTTCGCCGCATCGAAGTACGCTTTGATGTTCCGCTCGGCGACTTCCTTGCAGTCGCATCCTTCCTTGTTCGCCTTGTCGATGATCTTGTCGTCGATGTCGGTGAAGTTCTGGACGTACGTCACCTCGTATCCCTTGAACTCGAGATACCGCCGTATCATGTCCGCCGCCACGAAGGCGAGCATGTGACCCATGTGCGGCTTGTCCTGGACGGTCATCCCGCAGAAATAGATGCCGACCTTTCCCTCGTGGACGGGTTCGAATTCGACGTTCTTCGCGCGCTGCGTGTCGTAGACCCTGAGAGTCATCGTTTCCCCTTCGTTGTTTCGTCCGAGTGTACCTTTCCTCCGGGATTATAGCCCGCCGTCGGGCAGGGCCAAGCGCAAGATTCTATCCACGAGCTCGGGGAACGCGATCCCCACCGCCCCCGCGGCCTTGGGGACGAGGCTCGTCGACGTCATCCCGGGGAGCGTGTTGACCTCGAGGAAATAGTGGTCCCCCTGGGGTTTCAGACGGAAATCCACCCTCGCGTACCCCCGGCAGCCGAGAGCGCGATACGCGTCCTTCGCCGAACGGGCGACGGCGTCCGCGACGCCTTCTTCGAGCGGCGCGGGGACGATGTACTCGCATGCACCCGACGTGTACTTGTTCTTGTAGTCGTAGAAGCCCGCCTTCGGTCGTATCTCGATGAGCGGCAGCTCGACGCCGTCGAGCATGGAGGCGGTCACTTCCGTTCCTTCGATGTACTCCTCGACGAGGTAGGGGCCGCCGTAGGACCTCGCGTCCTCTATGGCCGAGGCGAGTTCCTCGACGGTGCGGACAATCGCCACGCCCACGCTCGACCCCTCGCGGTTCGGCTTCACGACAGCGGGTAGGGAGGGGGTCTTCATGACACGGCTTTCGATGTCAGCGGCGTCCTTCTCGTGCGGCTCGAGGAAGAGCTGTTTTGCCACGGGAACGCGTTCCCTCGCGACGATGTTCTTGGAGAGGTTCTTGTCCATCGCGAGCATCGAGGCGCACGCGCCGCTCCCCGTGTATGGAATTCCGTAGAAATCGAGTACCGCCTGGAACGTCCCGTCCTCCCCCGCGCCCCCGTGAAGACAGTTGAACACGACGTCGCACCCGAGAAGGTCGAACTCGCCGAGCACCGTCATGAACTTCTTGCGGGCATCGTATTTCTCCCGCCCCAAACGCGGCGGCTCGGCGCTTATCCCCGCATTCTTGAAGATCGCGGCCGGGTCCTCCGTCGGCGGGATCTCCGGGTGGAGAGGATCGGTGACGACGACCCTGTGCCCGAGATCGCGGAGCGCCTGATAAACGCTTCTCCCGCTCCCGAGCGACACGTCCCGTTCGGTCGAGTCTCCGCCGACGACAAGCATCACGTTGAGTTTCCGTACGATGGTCATGACTCCTTGGGCTCCTTGTTCTCGATCGACGCTCTCGCGCTGCGAATCATCGTTGTAACGCGCGGCGGCCTCCGGTGTCGCACGGCGCCTTCATTCGATTTTCTCCCGCTATTCTCCCGCCGCGGCCGCCCGTGCTCGATCGAGGAGGCCGAGCACCGCCTCGCGCCCTCTGAGTTCCGCCAGTCCCGCGAGATCCGGACCGTGCACGGCACCGGTCAGCGCCGCGCGGATCGGGAAGTAGAGCGCCTTTCCTTTTTGACCCGTGGCTTTCCCGACTTCGTCCACCATCGACTTGAAGCGCGCCGCGGTCAGCGTTTCGTCCGAAGCGCGAAGCGCGTTCTCCAGCGCGTCGATGACCTTGCCGGTGTCGGGGGACCGGAGCACGGTCCGCGCTTCATCGTCGAAAGCGGGCGCGAATTCGAACGGTGCCGACTTCCCGGCCAGGTCCCCGAGCGTCTCTATTTTCTCGTGAAGCAGATCCAGGATACGCCGTCTCGCGTTCGCATCGTAGAGCGTCCGTATGCTCTCGGGAAAAAACGGGTCCGCCTTTTCGAAAAGCGCTTCGGGCTCGGTTCGCCGTATGTACTGCCCGTTCATCCACCGGAGCTTCTCGCGGTCGTAGACCGCCGCGCTCTTCGACACGCGCTCCAGCGAAAAGTTCTCGATTAGCTCGTTCACAGGGAGCACCTCTTTTTCATCCGGATGCGACCATCCGAGAAGCACGAGGTAGTTCAATACCGCACCTGGGAGCATCCCGAGCTCTTTGAGCTCGCCGACGGTGCTCCCGCCGTGGCGTTTGCTCAATTTGGACTTGTCTTCCGCGAGTATGAGCGGGAGGTGGCCGAACTGTGGGAGCGGGAAATCGAATGCCTCGTAGACGAGAACCTGTCTCAGCGTGTTCGAGAGGTGCTCTTCGCCCCGTAGCACGTGCGTGATCTCCATCGCGCGATCGTCGATGGCGGCGGCGAAGTTGTACGTCGGGTTTCCGTTGGAACGGACAACCACGAAATCGCCGACCATGTTCGTCGAGAGCTCGACGCGGCCCCGTACCAGATCGTGAATGCGGACGACGTCGGTGGGCACCTTGAAGCGAACCGTTTCCGGAAGGCCGGCGCTGCGATTCTTCGCGACTTCGTCGGGAGTGAGCGACCGGCATGTGCCGTCGTACTGGGGTGGGGCTCCGCGCTCGAGCGCCGCCTGGCGTTTGGCGTCGAGCGCCTCGTCCGAGCAGAAACACGGGTACGCCTTCCCCGCTTCAATGAGTTCTTCGGCGCGCCGGCGGTAGATCGCAAGCCGCTCCGACTGCCGGTACGGCGCGAAAGGGCCGCCCACGTCGGGCCCTTCGTCCCAATCGAGTCCCAGCCAGTGGAGATCTTCTATGAGAGACGCTTCGTACTCCGCCCTGTTTCTCTCGACGTCGGTGTCCTCGATGCGGAGGATGAACTGTCCTCGGTGGTGGCGGGCGAAGAGCCAGTTGAAAATCGCCGTCCGCGCGCCTCCGACGTGGAGATACCCCGTCGGGCTCGGGGCGAACCGGACTCTCACGGCTTCCCGGGGCATCTCGATCAGCGGGTCTCCTTCCGCATCACCAGCGCCACCGCCTGCGCGGCGATGATCTCGCCCCGTCCTACGGCTCCTTTCCCCTCCCACGTCGTGGCCTTGACGGATACGCATTCCGCCTCGATACCGAGGTGCTGCGCGATCGCGCTCTGCATCTGTTGTTTTCTTTTGGCGAGCCGCACGGCATCGCTCATAACCACGCAATCGATGTTGACGATCGAGTAACGGCATTCCTCCACCATGCCGTGGACGATTTCGAGGAACTTGTGGCCGGGGAAGTTCCTGAACCGCGCGTCGGTATCGGGGAAGTGCTCGCCCATGTCCCCCAGGCCGGTCGCGCCGAGAAGCGCGTCGCAGATCGCGTGGCAGAGGGCGTCCGCATCCGAGTGTCCGGCGAGACCTCTCGGTTCGCCCGCGAAATGGACGCAGCCGAGGTAGAGCGCGCGCCCTTCGACGAGTGGATGCACATCCCACCCGATCCCGATTCGGAACATGATCGATCTCCCTTCTGGTGAATCCGATCCTAGAACGTCACAATCGCTGTCTCTCGAGGATCGCCTCGGCTATCGAGGCATCTTCGATGTACGTGATCTTGATGTTCGTCCGCTCCCCTTGAATGGTCCGCACGACTTCGCCGAGGGCGAAGACGAGAGATCCGTCGTCGCTCGACGTGACGCCGCGCGCCGTGGCGCTGCGATGGGCGCGGACGAGCAGTTCCTTCCGGAACCCCTGAGGCGTCTGCACGCCCGAAATGTGCACGCGGTCGAGAATGGCGTCGACCGTGCCGCCGTCTTCGCGGACGAGCGTGTCGACGACGGGCCAGACGGGAACCGCGGCCCCATGCGTCTTCAGCGCGTCGATCGTACGGCCGATGAGGGCCGGTGTCACGCAGGGCCGCGCGGCGTCGTGCACGAGCACGATGTCGCACGCCGGATCCACGGTGTCGAGGCCGAGCCTCACCGAATCCTGCCGCGTCTGGCCGCCCGCGATGACACGGGAGATTTTCGGGACGTGGTAGTCCTCGAGGACCGCGCCCACACGTCCCTCCTCACCCGGCGGAGCGATCACGGTGATCGATTCGACGCCCGCGTGTATCGCGAACCGCTCGGCCGACCACACGAGAGCCGGGCGCCCGAGCAGAGGGTAGAGAGCCTTCGGCTCCGTACCCTCGAACCGTTCGCCGGTCCCGGCGGCCATGATCAGCACCGTCGTCGTGCCCATCGCGTCCTCGTTCCTGGTCCGCGCGTCAATCGCGCGCGAGTCTCTCGAAACGCGTGTACTCCCTGACGAACGCGAGCTTAACCGTTCCCGTCGGCCCGTTTCTCTGTTTGGCGATGATCACCTCGGCCATTCCCGCGTGCTCCGACTCCTCCCCCTCGTACACCTCCGGACGGTACAGCATCAGCACGGTGTCGGCATCCTGTTCGATCGCGCCGCTTTCCCGGAGGTCCGAGAGCATCGGCCGGCGGTCGCCCCCGCGCGACTCGACGGCGCGGGAGAGCTGGGAAAGGCAGACGACGGGGATGTCGAGTTCCTTCGCGAGGTTCTTGAGATTTCTCGAGATGACCGAGATTTGCTGCTGGCGGTTTTCCGTCGGCTCGCGGACGGTGACGAGCTGCAGATAGTCGATGACAACGCAGCCCACATTCTGCTCCGCCTTGAGGCGCCTCGCCTTCGCACGGAGTTCCATCATCGAGGTGCCGGCGGAATCATCGATGTAGAGCGGTGCGTCGCTCAAGTATCCCGCGACGATCGCCAGCTCGGCGAACTCCGAGTGTTTGATGTGCCCCATGCGAAGCCGGTGAGAATCCACGCGGGCCTCGCTGCACAGGAGCCTCATGACGAGCTGTTCGGCGGACATCTCGAGGCTGAAGACGCCGACGGGGATCTTCTCCTTGATCGCCAGGTGCTGGGCGATATTGAGCGCGAAGCTCGTCTTGCCCATCGAGGGCCGCCCGGCGATGATGACGAGCTCGCTCTTTTGGAACCCCGAGGTGTATGCGTCGAGTTCGTCGAAAGGCGAGGGGAGCCCCGACACGCCGCCGCGCTCCGAGAGCTGCTCGAGGTTCGCGAACTTCTCCTTGATGATCCTGCCGATCGGTTCGAACCCTTTGCGAATCCCGCGCTCGGACACTTCGAAGATCAAACGCTGTGCCTCGTCGAGGACCTCGCTCGCATCCTCGCTCCCGTGCAGCGCCCGTGTCGAGATCTGCCCCGACACGGAGATGAGCTTTCTCAGGAGGTACTTGTCGAGGACCACACGCGCGTAGTGCTCGGCGTTCGCCGCCGTGTGCACGTTGTCCATGATCTGCGTGAGGTACGCCGGGCCGCCGATCGACTGATACGCACCCATTCGCTTGAGCTCTTCCGAGAGCGTGAGCACGTCGATCGCTTCGCTCTTCTGGCTCAAGCGCTCCATCGCCTGGAAGATCTTCTGATGCGCCTGTTTGTAGAAAGTCTCTTCGGAGAGATTTTCCGTGATCACCGAATACGCGGAGTTGTCGATGAGCACGGCGCCGAGAACGGCCATCTCGGCTTCGATCGAATGCGGCGGAACTCTGTCGGCGCCGCTCGACAGCGTCATGTCGGTCACGTCAACCTCCCCATGCCGGCCCCAAAGCGCATGCCGCTCCGGAGACACGTCCAAAAAACAGGCGGAGCGAGCGCGAAGCGAACGGAGCCGTACGAAACGATTCTCACGCGATGAGAGACTTGAGCTTCTTGAAGTCCTCCCACGTCTCTCTTTTGAGCTCCGGGTTCCGCAGCAGCGCCGCCGGGTGATACGTCACCAGCACCGGTATCCCGCGGTAGAAGTTCTCGGAGCTGCGCAGCGACGCGAGCGGTTCTTTGTTGCCGAGGAGCCACTGTGCGGCGATCCGTCCCAACGCGCAGATCAAACGGGGCTTGATGAGATCGATCTGCTCCATCAAGTACGCCTCGCAGCACCGGACCTCTTCTTCCATGGGATCGCGGTTCTGGGGCGGGCGGCACTTGACCATGTTCGTGATGTATACGTCCTCGCGCCGGAGCTCGATCGCCGCGAGGATCTTGGTGAGCAGCTGCCCCGACCGTCCGACGAAAGGCTCCCCCTTGAGATCTTCGTCCCTCCCCGGCCCCTCGCCGATGAACATCACCTTGGTCCTGGGGTTGCCCTTGCCGAAAACGGTCTTCGTCCGTCCCTGGTGAAGCGCGCACTTCGTGCACGTGCTGACCCTTCCTTCGATCTCGCTCAGGCGTTCTTCGACCGTTTTTTCGGCGACATCCATAACGTTGCTCGCGGAGGCGGTTTGAGGTCCCTCGGTATCCAGGTAGAGCGATCTTACACCTTTTCGCTCGAGCCTTCTCAGGTACGAAATCACCACGGGGGTGATTTCCTGTGGACAACTGAAGCGAGGAGTTTTCATCTACTCGAGGATTTTCTGGAACGCCTTTTCCCTGCACGCCGTCTCGAAAACGATATCTGCGATCTCGTGCTTGCTCTTGAGGCCCGTGGAGAGCACTTTGCCTGCGCTGTTGTAGATCGTCACCGCGTTCGTCTCGTGCTCGAAGGCGGCGCCTTCCTCCCGCGGATTGTTCGCGACCATGAGATTGCAGTTCTTCCCGGCCAGTTTTCGCTGCGCGTTTCGGTCGAGGTTCTCCGTCTCGACCGCGAAACCGATGATGAAGCGGTCGCCCTTGATCCCTCCGAGAGATGCGAGTATGTCCTCGGTTCGCGTGAGCTCGAGAGACCACGACTCGCTCTTCTGTTTATCGTCGAGCGGAGAAACGGGGCGAAAATCGGAAACCGCCGCAGCCATGACGAGGACATCGTGATCGGGGAACTCGCGGTGAAGCACCTGCGACATCTCGGACGAGGTCCTCACGCGGATGAGTTGGACCCCCACGGGCGACGGCACCGACACCCCCGCCGCAACGACGGTGACGCGGGCGCCTCTCGCCCGCGACGCTTCGGCGAGCGCGAACCCCATGCGCCCCGACGACCGGTTGGAAATCACGCGGACCGGATCGAGGTCTTCCTCCGTGCCCCCGGCGCTCACGAGTACGTTGAGACCCGCGAAGGCCGAGCTGCAGACCGTCCTAATGAAATCGGCTATCTTCTCGGGCTCGGCCATCCTCCCCTCGGACTCGTACCCGCACGCGAGTTCGCCCCTCTCGGGTGGAACGACTCGAAACCCGCGTGAGGCGAGTTTCCTGAGGTTGGCCTGTGTAGCGACGTTCCGCCACATCACATCGTTCATCGCCGGGGCGAGAACAACCGGGCCGTCGTACGCGCAGATGACAGTGCTGAGGAGATCGTCGGCGGCCGCGCCGGCGAACTTGGCGATCGAATTGGCCGTGGCGGGAGCCACGATCGCGAGATCGGGCCATCGGGCCAGATCGATATGTTCGATCGGAGAGACCGTCCCTCGCTCGGCCGCCCCGCCGAACATGCGGATGTGAACGGCATTTTCCGACAAGGCTTCGAAAGTGAGAGGGGCAACGAATTCACACGCGGACTCGGTCATGATGACCTTGATTTCGGCCCCTTGGATGCGGAGCAGCCGCAGAAGATAGACGGACTTGTATGCGGCGATTCCCCCCGTGACGCCCAGAAGTATTTTCTTGCCCTCGAGCGCTCCCTTCATCTGCCCATCTCCCCGTGGTCCAGGTTCGACGAGAACGACGCCCCACGTTTCGAAGCTCCGCTGTCCTTCCGGACGAACGGGGCTACTCTTCGTCCTCCTCGAAGACGTCCTTGTTGGATGCTTCGTCCGCGTACTTGAACTTGATCTTGTTCTCCAGAAGCCGGGAGAGCGCCATCATCGTGGGTTTCTGTTCCGTTTCCTGAGCGCCGTGAACGAGGAGTGCGTTGATTCGCCTCGCCTCTTTGGCGACAACTCTCACCGCTTCATACTTGTTCGGAATGACTTCGGTCAGCTTATCGATCAGCACGATTTTTTTCATTGGACCTCTCTTGAAGAGTGGGCTTTCGGACGTCCCGCCTGCAGCCGCGTGTGTTCCGCGACCGGTTACCCCGCCGCTCCGCGCTCGAACGGCCGGAGGTAACCCTCCGGAAACCGCCCGCGCCGGCAGCGTTCGGCGACGACGATCGCGCGGAGCGCCGCGACCGCCTCTTTGAGCTCATCGTTCACGACGACGTACTCGTACTCCGGCAGCGCGCGAAGCTCGCTGCGGGCGTTTGCCATTCGCGTTTTGATGTCTTCTTCCAGATCGGCGGCCCGGCGCGTGATGCGCCGTTCGAGCACCTCGAACGACGGTGGTAAAATAAAGACCATGACCGCGTCGGGAAAGGACTTTTTCACCTCTCGGCCGCCCTGCACGTCGATGCTGAGGATGACGTCGACGCCTTTCTCGAGCGACTTCTCCACGAACTCCCGGGGAGTGCCGTAGAGGTACCCGTGAACCTCCGCCCATTCTATGAGCTTGCCCCGCTTGAGCTTCTCGAATTCCTCTCCGTCGACGAAGACGTAAGACTGGCCGTTGACTTCGCCCGAGCGCGGAGTTCTCGTGGTCGTCGAAATGGAGCGCTGGAGCATCGGGAGCGACCCGACGAGCTCGCCAACGAGCGTGGTCTTTCCGACCCCCGAAGGGCCGGAGACCACTATGGGAAATGCCCTCGTGACGCGCACCTGCTCCTCCCCGCGACGCCGGTCAGTGGAACCTCGCACGCGCGGCGGCGCCCCTACTCCAGGTTCTGCACCTGTTCGCGAATCTTCTCGGTCTCCTCTTTCAGAGAAACCATGGCGGTGACGATCTCGGCATCGGCCGCTTTGGAGCAAATCGTCGTGACTTCGCGGTGGATTTCCTGAAGCAGATACGTGAGCCGTTTCGCGACCGTTCCTCCGTCGTCGACGCAGCTTCTGAACTGCGAGAGGTGGCTCTTCAGACGGGTAATCTCCTCGGTGAAATCGATTCGGTCGGCGAGAAGAGCGATCTCCGTCATCCAGCGATCGTTGTCGATCCGCGCCCCGTCTATGAGCTTGGTGACGCGCTCCTTGAACGCGGCGTTGTGCTCCGCGAGAGCTCCGGGCGCGCTTTTCTCTGTCTTTTTCACTACGCGATCGATGATCGCGATTCGAGCGAGGAGATCTTTTTCCAGCGCCCGACCTTCGGTTTCCCGCATTTTGGCGCACGCGCCGAGCGCCTGTTTCATTGCCTTCTCGGCGAGAGGCCACAGATCGTCGGCGTCGTTCTCGTTCTCCCTCAGCGAGAACACCTCCGGAAGCGCGGCGAGCGTATCGATGCCCACGCCCCCTTCGAGCTTGTGCCTTCTCGCGAACTGTTGGAGCTGCTTCATGTACTGCTCCATGAGGGTGAGGTTGATGCTCACCTCGTATCTCGGCACGACGGACTCCGCCGCCATCGTGAGCGACACACGTCCCCGAGCGATGCGTTCCTTGATCATGTCTTTGATCTCGGGTTCGCGGTCCATCAGCGGCTTCGGGAGCTTCGCCGCGATGTCGAGGAAGCGGTGGTTGACAGTACGGATCTCAACGGATACCTTTCCCGTTCGATCAGAGATTTCCGCATGGCCAAACCCGGTCATACTGACGAGCATGCGTGTCGCTCCTTATCGGTTGAATCTCGCTGTCGAGACGTTCTATCATAGACAGAGGTTCGCGTGGTGTCAATGGATAAATCCTAAACACATAACGACTTAATTCCCCGGGACGACGGGTCCCGCTTCGATGAACCATTTCCTGCTCCACATTCTGGCCTCCAGTGCCGGGCGCGCGCTCCGCGGGCACAAGATCGGTGTCGTCCGTTCGCTCCCGCCCGTCCTCTCCATCGAATTCCGGGGAGACCGCGAGGTCCGGTACGGCGTTATCATCCTCTCCGCGCCGGGCCCGTTCTGCTATTTCGATCGAGCGGACCCGCTCGCAGGCCGGGGAACGGAGGTTTTCCGCCGCATTGCGGGTTTCTCCGTGTCGCACGTGGAAGTCCCGCCGTGCGACCGTGTGCTGCACGTCGAGCTTTCCGGATCCGGATCTCGCGAGAAGGTCGTGCTCGCCGTGTCGCTTTTCGGCAGCACGGCCAAGGTTCGCGTGGAAAGCCGCGGATCCATAGTGGAATCGCTCGATCCCAGAGAGAGCGGACAGCCCTCGCCCCCCCAACGATCATGGCACGGAGCAACCCTCGTCACCGTCGACGCCTCCACACTGGCTCGGCTGTTCGCCCCCGCGGAGAACGTCACGGACGAGGGGAAAACGGCCATCGAGACGCCCGAACGTAAAGCCGTCGGACTGACGCGGGAATGTGTCGATGCCTTCACGGCCGTCCCCGGATCCGTAGATGTCGACCGGCTCCTTGCGTTTCGCGACGGCATGCTCGGCGCCGGAACGCCTTTCGTGCTGGGCACGCGCGGGCGGGCGGGCGCGGTCGTTCCCCTGCCCCCGTCCGCGGCTGACGGCGAAGATCCTCGTCTTGTCGCTGTGTATGGACCTTTCTCGAACGCCGAGGCTGCGTGCAGGGAAGTGGGGACGTCGATCCTCCTCACCGTCCGGGACGACGTCATCGCTCGCCGCGCCTCCGGTCTCAAGAAACTCGTGTCGAGCCGCAAGCGGTTGCTCTCCGCGCTCGAGCAGCAGCAGAGGGATGCCGATTCCTACGAGACGTGGCGGAACGAGGCAAACGTGCTCGCTGCGTACCAGTCGCAGATCCCCTCCGGCGCGTCGGAAGTGACGCTCCCCGATCTCTACGGGTCGGGCGTGCGAACGATCGCGCTGGATCCTTCCGTGTCGATAACGACGCAGATCAAGAAGCGTTTCAAACAAGCGGCGAAGCTCGAAAGAAGCCGCGCGGCGGTCGAGAAGCGGATGCGAACGGTCTCCGAGGAAATAGAGCGGATCGAGCGAAGCCTTGCCCAGGCCATGGGGAGCGATTCGCTCGGCGCCGCCGTTGCTTTGATCGACGAGTGCACCCGCGCGTCGGGACTCGGTCCCGGCGCACCGAAAGCGCAGAGAGTCCGGCTCGAGAAACAACTCCGGCGCTTCGAGCTGGACGATCAGTGGTTCGTTCTCGTCGGAAGGAGCGACAGGGAGAACGACGAGATCACGTTCCGCATCGCCTCACCCGATGACCTGTGGTTCCACGCCCAGCACGTCGCGGGCTCCCACGTCGTGCTCAAGTCGCACGGATCTCCGGGCAACCCTCCCGACTCCGTTCTCGAGGCCGCCGCCGGCATCGCAGCGCACTATTCGAAAGCCCGCCGCGCGTCGGTCGTTCCCGTGATCTACACACAGCGCAAGTACGTTCGGAAGTTCAGGGGATCCAAGCCCGGCCAGGTCGTGTGCGAGAGGGAGAAAACGATTTTCGCCGAACCGAGACTTCCGGAATCCGCAGAGGAATAGATCATGGGGTTGGCTTGCCGGAGCGGTGCGACGGACTGCACTCCTCCGGCGAGCCCACCCCGCGCCCCCCAAAAACAAGAAGAGGCACGTTTGGAGACGTGCCTCAACTTGTGTCAAAGAGGGTAATACCACAGCGGAATCTAGCTAAGGGCAAGGGCTATGATTCACTGAGCTGACGAGCCACTCAGGGGAAGGCGACAGACACGTGGAGCGCCTGTTGACCTTTTTTCGACAGAGCCTTGGCGTGGCCAGACGTACTACCCCCTCTTTACCACCGAGTGTTTCCTCTTCCTGCGTTCCGTGTTGGCGAAACACAGCCGCATCGAGCTGTTGCCCACACGCGGCATTTGGGCATGCGCAACTCTTATGCCAACACAGACTCTCGCCGCAAGCAATCGCGGCTTGCAATGCATTGTAGAACAACCACTTAGAACAACGGATCGGATTGGCAGGAGGCAGGAGCGGAATCGGAGTCCACGCGTCGTAAAAAATTCTTACGGCAGTAACAATTCCTTACTTCTCTGTGAATCCACCTTCCGTTTGAATGATGCCGGTCCACTCTGCCGGTGGAGTCCCGTCGTAGATGCACTCGTCGTGCCCTTCCCAGCAAATCTGTAACACGGCGCCCGGAGCGAGCGACATCCCGCCGGCGGGTAACGGAGCCGTTCTTACTTGAATGCGGATCTCGTTACCGCCGACCCACTCGAACTTGGCCGAGAGCTTGACCGTCGTCGTGAAGATGAACGTCTGCCCGGCGTAAGGAACGTGTGTCACCCCCGGAAAGACAGCGACCGTCGTCGGGACAGGCAGTTCCTGTGCCGTACACACCGCAGGCCCCAGCATGAAAGCGAGAGCGAGAATGGACAAAACCGCCGAAAGTCGTTTCATGAACACCCCTACTCGGTTGATGGCGCCGCCGGAGAACCTTGCGAGGCCGCGCCCATCAGCGAGAGCATATGCCCAACGCGTCACTCGAAATCTTGGATCAACCCGCCAGTAGTATAGCACGCTTTTCCTCCAACGGAAGCGTCTTTCTCCGCAACCCTCGCCGTTTTGCGGCCGTTCACGCGCTTGCCCCCCCAGGGGTCGCCGCCGCACGGCCCAGGTTCGGCCCTCTGCGCCGGACGTTTCCACTGCGGGTCGTGAGATTCGCCCGGTCGAGGTACTCGAGGAGCGGGATTGCGTGCTTGCGCGTAATCCCAAACAGTTCTTTAAGATCCCCCACGGCGAGTTCCTCGTGATTGTCGAACCACGCCCGAAGCGCCTGGACGCACGCATCGTGAGCGGCAGCGTGCAGGCAGCCGTCATCCCCGATACGCACGATCCGCCCGCTCTCTCTCAAGAACTGGAGCGCGTCCTGGAGCGGGCTCGGTCCGTTCCACGCCGGCACCAAATCGGTGACGCCGAGATAGACCAAACCGGCTTTTTTGATGATCGCTTCCAGTCCGTCGATCTCCCGGGCGAGATGCCCCTCGAGTTCGATGGTCCTGCTTCCCGTCCGGACACGGTTATCTTTGACGAACAGCGGCGTCGTTTTCGAAAGCTCGTCGAGAACGTCGTTGAACACGGGGGGCGGATGGGGGAAACGCACCTTCTGCCGGAGCTCCTCCTTGTCCATGCCGTACCGAAGGGGATGCGACGCCTCGTATTCGGCCGAGAGCACGTTCACGCGATTGGCGAGCGCGGCAAGCACGCGCCGGGCGAAGACGACGCCGCTCTTCACGACGACCTTGCCCTCCTGCTCCAGCCTTTTCGCCGTGTCTGCATCGAGCGCGTGTTCTTTTATCCCCTGTAAACCGGCGGCCTCGAGCGCTTGCAGCAGTTTCTCTCCCGGCCCTCCCGATTCCCTGAGCCGGAGACCCTCGAGGACGGCCGCATCTCCCCGCCGATGCCGCGAAGGGCTGGGATCGATGACGCGCCCGCCGCCGAGCACTCTCGTCGGCGAGTACCTGCGAACGATGAAATAATCCCCCTCGCTCGCCACGATGGGCTTTTCGAGCCGCAGCTGTACGAAGCCGCTCTTACCGGAACGAAGCTCGTTGCCCTCGAGTAGCCCCACCCTGCCCAGGACCTCCACGGCGCCGTGATGCACGCGCACTCGTTCCCGGTGCTTCAGCTCGAAAGGGGCGTATTCGGCGAGATGCACGCGCGCGTCGAGAACCGAACTCGCCGCAAACATGGAGGGCGTCACCAGCATGTCCCCTCGGGAAACATCGTCGAGCTTCAGGCCTTGAAGGGCGATCGCGAGCCTTTCGCCGGCGAACCCGCGTTCTTTCTTCTCCCCGAAACTCTGAATCTCGCGAACGCGGACCGCTTTCTTCGACGGGAGGAGTTCGAGCGAGTCCCCGACGGCGACCGAGCCCGAGTAGCCGCTCCCGGTGATGACCACGCCGATTCCCTGTATGTGAAAAACTCGATCGACGGCGAGGCGGAAAGGCCCCGTGCGTTCGCGCTCCGCTATCCGGTGCGTGAGATCGAGCAGAGTCCGCTTGAGCGCATCGACCCCTTCACCCGTCTTCGCCGATGTCTCGACGACGGGTGCGTTCTCGAGGAACGTTCCCTTCACCAGATCCGCGATATCGTCCTTGACGATGGAGAGCGTCTCCTCCGTCGCCAGGTCCACTTTCGAAATGACGATGACGCCGTTGGCGATGTGGAGGGAGTGCAGGACTTCGAGGTGTTCCTTTGTCTGGGGCATCACTCCTTCGTCCGCGGCGACGAGGAGCATGGCGAGGTCGATCCCGCAAGCACCGGCGACCATTTGCCTGACGAAGCGCTCGTGGCCAGGCACGTCCACGACGCCGATCATGGTTTCCGGATCCAGGGGCAAAGGGGCGAACCCGAGCTCGATCGAGATCCCCCGTTCCTTTTCCTCCTTGAGACGGTCCGTGTTCCATCCCGTCAGGCGGCTGACGAGTTCCGTCTTGCCGTGGTCCACGTGTCCCGCGGTGCCCAGTATGAAACGGCGTTTCGCCACGTCGCTGCCCCGTGCGTTTCCGGTCGAAGAAGATGTCGTCATTCCGCGATGCGCCGGATGCTGGCCCCCAGCTTCCGGAGTTTTTTCTCGATCGCCTCGTATCCCCTGTCGATATGGTACACGCGGCGTATCTCCGTTCGCCCTTTGGCCATCAGTCCGGCGATGATCAGCGCGGAGCTCGCACGAATATCCGTGGCCATGACCGGCGCGCCCACGAGCGTCTTGACGCCCCGTATGACGGCGATGTTGCCGTCGAGACGGATGTTCGCGGCCAGCCGGCGGAGCTCCGGTATGTGCGTGAACCGGTCCGTGTATATCGTGTCCTTGACCGTGCTCGTTCCCCGCGCACGGCAAAGAACCGCCGTAATCTGCGCCTGCATATCGGTGGGAAATCCGGGATACTCCCGCGTCACGACATGGATAGCTTCGATCCGATCTGGTCCTTCGACATCGATGCTGTCCTTGCCGATATCGATCCGGGCCCCGCACGATCTGAGCGAATCGATGACCTCCTCGAGGTGCGACGGATCGCATCTGACCAGCTTCACCCGCCCTCCCGTGGCCACCGCTGCGGCCGCGAAGGTTCCCGCTTCGATCCGATCGGGCATCACGCGATATCGGAGCGGCTCGATCGACTCGACGCCCTCGATGATCATGGTAGGTTGGCCGATTCCTTCGATCTTCGCCCCCGCGCTGACGAGCGCTCTTGCGAGCTCGGTGATGTCCGGCTCGAGGGCGGCGTTCTTGATCGTCGTGATTCCCTTCGCGAGCACGCACGCCATCAACGTTTGTCCGGTGGCGCCGACGCTCGAGATCGGGAAGACGATTTCGGCGCCCTTGAGTCTTCTCGCCGTTGCGTTGATGTATCCGCGATCGAGCGTGAGCTTCGCGCCGAGCCGCTCGAGGGCCATCAGATGAAGATCGATCGGGCGAGGCCCCCAGGCACACCCCCCGGGCATGCTCACGCGAGCCCTTCGGTGCGCCGCGACGAGTGGGCCGAGAACGTAGATCGAAGCCCGCATCGTTCGAACGAGATCGTACGGCGCCTCGAGACGCTTGAGTCGAGAGGTGTCGATGGTGAGAACGTGTTTCTCGAACGTCACGCGAGCCCCGAGGATCTCGAGGAGCTGGATCATCGTCTGGACGTCCCTGAGCATCGGAACGTTCTGGATGACGCTCTTTCCGCGCGCAAGCAGCGACGCCGCCATGAGCGGCAGTACCGCGTTCTTCGCCCCGTTGATTTCCACGGTTCCGCGGAGTTCGCAGGGACCGTGAATGACAAACATGTCCATCGAAACACTCCTTGCGACCGGCCATCGGCGGATAACGACCGCCCACCAACGGATCGCCGCGGGCAGCGAGCGCGACGCAAGCTCTTTTCCCGCACCTGCTGCGTTTCGATTCTAGGGGATTTCGGCGAGGGCGACGAGGAGAAATCTCAAGCTTCGCGCGCGGTGACGACCCGATCGGAGTGCCCGTAGTCCTTGTGGACCGCGACATCGGCGAACCCGCCCGACTCGAGCAGGGCCGCGACTGCGGGACCCTGTGCATCTCCGATCTCGAATGCGATGATCCCGCCGGGCGCGGTGACGCCGGGAAGGAGCGGAATGACCTGCCGGTAGAAGCTCAGACCATCGGGGCCCCCGTCGAGGCCGAGGAGGGGCTCGTGGTCTCTCACCTCGGGGAGCAGTCGTTCGATGTCCGCCGTCGGTACGTAGGGCGGATTGCACGCGACCGCATCGAAGGCTCCCCGCTTGGCCTCGAGGAACTCCGCGGCGTCACGTTGGACGCAGCGAACCCGATCTTCGACACCGTTGAGCGCCGCATTTTCTCTCGCAAGGGCGACGGCGCCTTCGTCCACATCCACGGCGGTGCAACCAAGATGCGGCAGGCGGCATACGAGCGATACGCCGATCACACCGGTGCCGCAGCAGAGGTCGAGCAGTGCGAGCTCTCCATAACCGTTCTTCGTGCGGTGCGGACGAACCCGCGCGCGAAGGAACGCCTCGAGTTTCTCGACGAGAACCTCGGTATCGGGGCGCGGGATGAAAACCCCCCGCCGCATGTGAAAGGGAAGCGACATGAACTCCGCCGAGCCGAGAATGTACTGGAGAGGCTCTCTCTCTCCCCTGCGGCGGAGAAGCGACTGGAACGTCTCCCGGCTTGCGCGATCGATGACCCGGTACGGGGTCAGGTAGAGCTCCGGCGACCGGCAGCCGAGGACGTGAGCGAGAAGCCAGTCGGCGTTTCGCTTGGCGTTGGGAACTTCGCGTTCGACGAGGTAGGTCTCGGCGTCCTTGAGAAGCTGCAGGATATCGGTGAGATCAGAGAGCATGGTGTGGAAGTGCGCTGATCGTCCACCGCGGGTCCTGTCGGCCATCCGCCCACGGCCGTGCTCGCAGGCTGCGCGCGGGCGCGGGCGCCCGTGGCCGCCACCCGCGGTTGCTCGGCGGCGCTCTGCAGGGTCGTTGAGAGCCCTTAGCGGGAGCGACCGAGGATCGCCCGCCGCCAGGCGGGAAGCCGAGGGAAGCGGAGCTCAGGGCTCGAAATGACCCTGCAGAGCACGCTTGCCGAATTACTTCTTGATCTTTTCCACGACGTCGGCCTGGCGGAGGGCGGCGATCACCTCGTCGAGGTTGCCATCGAGGATTTCACCGAGCCGATGGATCGTCAGTCCGATCCGGTGATCCGTCACCCGCTGCTGCGGGTAGTTGTACGTCCGGATCTTTGCGCTTCTGTCGCCGGAACCCACCTGGCTCTTGCGTTCCTGTGAGATCTTTTCTTCCTGTTCCTTCTCGGCTTTCTCGAGAAGACGAGCCCTCAGAACCTTGAGCGCCTTTTCCTTGTTCTTGTGCTGGGATTTCTCGTCCTGACAGCTGACCACGATCCCGGAGGGGATGTGAGTCACACGCACGGCCGTTTCCACCTTGTTCACGTTCTGGCCGCCTGGACCGCTCGAACGGAAGACATCGATGCGCAGATCCTTGGGATCGATCTCGACCTCGACTTCCTCGGCCTCGGGGAGCACAGCGACGGTGACTGCCGACGTGTGGATCCTGCCGCTCGCCTCGGTCGCAGGGACGCGCTGGACTCGGTGCACGCCCCTTTCGTACTTGAGCATCCCGTACGCGCTGTTGCCCTCGATGAGAAATATCACTTCCTTGAATCCGCCGATGCCCGTGGGATTGCTCGAGAGGATGTCGATCTTCCACCCTTTCGCTTCCGCGAAACGCATGTACATCCGCATCAGATCGGCGGCGAAGAGGTTCGCCTCTTCCCCTCCCGTTCCCGCGCGGATCTCGACGATCGTGTTCTTCGAATCGAAGGGATCCTTGGGAACGAGAAGGATCGTGAGTTCGTCCTCCAGACGGCGGCGCGTTTCACCGAGCTCCTCGACCTCCGCTTTCGCCATCGACACGAGTTCGGAGTCCTCGTTCGCCCGTATCACGGCCTCGTCGTCGTCGATCGTCTTGTACACGCCGCCGAGCCGCCTGGCAACGGCAGCGGCGCCCTCAAGGTCCGCCCGCTCTTTGGCAAACTTCTTGTACTGGTTGGGATCCGAAAAGACCGCCTCATCGCTCATCCGCTCGGTGAGCGCCTGGTATTTCGACAGAATCTGCTCGACGTGTTCTCGCATGGAACGGTTCTCCGCGGCGGTGGTGACGTGCCGCTAATTGGACGGGATCCGCAGCTTGACCGCCTGGCGGTCCAGACACGCGTCGAGCGCGGCGATGGCGACTTCGAGCATATCGTCGGTTGGCGGTTTCGTCGTGATCCTCTGGAGCGCCAGCCCGGGCCAGATGGCCGGCTTGAACAAACCGGCGAACGTCTTCTTCGCCGATAGTTTGATGAACTCGAAGGAGATCCCGGCGATGAGCGGTATGAGCGCAAACCGCAGCAGCCGGTCGCCGATGGTGTGGGGTCTCCCGAGAAACACGAAAACGACGACGCTCACGAGCATCACGACGATGAGAAAACTCGTCCCGCATCTCGGGTGGAACGTCGGGTACTTTCTCGCGTTCTCCGCCGTGAGCTCCTCTCCCGACTCGAAGGCGAAGATCGTCATGTGCTCGGCGCCGTGGTACTGGAAGACCCTTCTCATCTCCTTCCACCGGGAAATGGCGAATATGTAGAGGAGAAAAACGGCCAGCCGGAAAGCGCCGTCGACGAGGTTGAAGACGACTCCGTTCTCGAAGCCGAGGAGTTCCGTGAGCAAGAGCGGGATATAGAAAAAGATGAGGAACCCTAGCGCGAGGGCTATTACGACGGAGCCGACGAGCGCGATCGACGTCCCGAGTTTTCCCTTTTTCTTTTTGCGCGATTCCTCCTCGTCCACCGCCTGCGCCGCTGAGAAAGTCAGCGACTGTACGCCTATGTAGAGCGTTTCGACGAGCGCGAAGGCACCCCGCACGACAGGGATGTTGAGGACTTTCCAGCGGCGGACGACGCTGGTGAACGGCGTTTTCTGAATGACGATCCTGCCCTGCGGCGTTCTCACAGCGGTGGCGTACTGCGTTGGAGAGCGCATCATGACGCCCTCGATCACAGCCTGCCCGCCGATGCTGGAACGGTTTTCAGACATAGTATGGTCGGACTACCGCCGGGGGAACGTGTTTGCGAGGACCGGCCTAGTCGGAGTCTTTGTAATTGTACTTGTTCCGGAAACGCTCGACGCGGCCGGTGGAGTCAACGAGCTTCTGCTTCCCGGTGAAGAAGGGGTGGCAGCTGGAACAGATCTCGACGTGGATGTTCTCCACGCTGGAGCACGTCTCGATGACGTTTCCGCAGTGGCACGTGATCTTGGTCGGCTTGTAATTAGGATGCGTCTTTTCTTTCATTGTGTCTCTCCCTCCGGTCGTTCTCCATCGCCGCCTTGCCCGTGTGTCCGGCCGTCTTCACTGCGGGATGGACTGCTGGGCGATCGGTCTGTGGTCTGGTTGGTGTAGTATAACCGGATATCGCGCCCCAGGCAACAGCGATTCCAGCGGCTCTCCGCCTTTCTACGCGTTCATCGATTTAAGGAACGCCGTGTTGTCTTTCGTCTTGCTGAGTTTATCGAGGAGGAACTCCATCGCCTCGACGAGAGGTTTTTCGTTGAGGAACTTCCTCAGAATGCAGATCTTATCGAGATCTTTCTTGGGAAGAAGAAGCTCTTCCTTGCGCGTTCCCGACCGGAAGATGTCGATCGACGGGAAGATCCGTTTATCGACGAGGCGGCGGTCGAGATTGATCTCCAGGTTTCCCGTGCCCTTGAATTCCTCGAAGATCACGTCGTCCATGCGGCTCCCCGTTTCGATGAGAGCCGTCGCGATGATCGTGAGACTTCCGTTGCCCTCGATGTTTCGCGCGGCGCCGAAAAATCTCTTCGGACGCTGGAGCGCGTTCGAATCCACGCCCCCGGAAAGGATCTTGCCGCTGTGAGGAACCACGGCGTTGTGCGCCCGCGCGAGCCGCGTGATGCTGTCGAGCAGGATCACCACGTCTTTTCCGTGTTCGACGAGCCGCTTGGCCTTTTCGATCACCATATCGGCGACCTGGACGTGGCGCTCCGCGGCTTCGTCGAACGTCGAACTGATCACTTCCCCTTTGACCGATCGTTCCATGTCGGTCACCTCTTCGGGACGCTCATCGATGAGAAGAACGATGAGGTACACCTCTTTGTGATTCGTGGTGATCGAGTTTGCGATCTTCTGCATGAGGATCGTTTTTCCCGTCCGGGGAGGCGCTACGATCAGCGCGCGCTGCCCCTTGCCAATCGGCGTGAGGAGGTTGATCACTCGCATCGAGAGATCCTCATCATCCGTCTCGATGTTCAACATCTCCTCGGGATACAGAGGTGTGAGGTTATCGAAGAACGGTTTCGTCTTCGCCACGTCGGGGTGTTCGAAGTTCACCGCTTCCACACGGAGAAGTGCGAAGTACCGCTCCGAGTCCTTTGGCGAACGAATTTGTCCGGAGATCGTGTCGCCCGTGCGCAGGTCGAATTTTTTGATCTGGGAAGGCGACACGTAGATGTCGTCAGGGCCGGGCAGGTAGTTGTAGTCCGGAGAGCGGAGGAAACCGTACCCCTCGGGCAGGACCTGGAGCACCCCTTCGGCAAAGATCAGTCCGTTTTGCTGAGTCTGGGCTTCGAGGATCTTGAAGATCAGCTCTTGCTTGCGCATGCTGCTCGTCCCATCGATACTGAGGGAACCGGCAACCTCCATGAGCTGCGGGATCGTCTTGGCCTTCAGCTCGGCAATGTCCATCGACTCACTCTTAGTAGTAATGGCAATCCTCCTCCTCGTTGGCCCGACGCGAGGTCAGGACCTTCGGCGGCGAAAGGGTGTCAACTCGATCTCCCCCGGGATCGTGCCCCTGGGAGATCCGTTCACTTATATGACTATGGCGCAAATCAGCTTCACGAATTTGAAAATCTCAAGAGGGCTTGGCCTGGAGGGGCCGAGGGCGCCACAAAACCCGCCTATCCTGTCGCCCCAGCTGCATCAGCCGTCCGCCGTGCGGACGACCCGCACGGCGGGATGCCGTAACCCGTTCAGTGCAAATTCCATTCCAGAACAGTGACCCGGTGCCGGCTTCCACCCCAGAAGCAGGACCCGTCGATCACGTGTCCTGGGCGCCGGTCGTGCAGGCCCGGCGTTGTCAGCATGTGGGGCCGCGAACCTCGCCCGCTACGGGGTGCTCGTGCGCTTCCTCAATTCATCCCAACGAAGCTCACACCGGCGAGCTTTTTCCTTGTCTCCAATTTCGTTGTACGCCCGGGTCAGCGCCCGCCACCCGTCCGCATCGTCCGGGGCGACAGCCACGTAGCGCTCGCCCCAGCTGGCGACTTCACGCCACTTCTCAGCGAACACGTAAGTCACCATGATATTCCGCAGCGTCTCGGGGTTATTGGGGCTGAGACCGAGGGCCTTTTCGTAGTAGGACACCGCTTTCTCGAGAGCCGCGGGGTCGTTGGTGTCCTTGCCCACGTTGAAATTCGCTACACCGAGATTGTAGAACAGCGTGACGTCATCGGCGCCGATCTTGGCGCGGGCCTGCGCGGCCAGATCGAGAAAGACCGCCGCGAGTTTCCAATTCTTCTCGGCGACCTGGTCGTAGCCGATCTTCTCGATCGTCCTGTAGTTCGTCGGGTCCTCTTCCACGAGACGATTGAACCGCGAAGCGGCCTCCTCGGGCTTGCCGGACGCCGCAAGGACTTCGCCGGCGAGTCTCAACGCATCTCTGTAGTGCTGATCCGTTGGTTTCGCCAGTTCGAGTACCTTGTCGAAGTGGACGACGGACCTCGTGTAGTACTCGGCGCCCTGGCCGGTGCTGTCGGCGCTCTCTTCACCAAGCTTGGCGTAGATGGAGCCGAGCTGGAAGTGGCCCTTCTCGTCCAACGGGTCGGCGCGAACTGCCTTTTCGAGTTCGACGGCCGCGTCGGCGTAGCTCTCGTCCTTGATCTTGTTGAGGGCCGCGTTGTAGTGCCGCGCGAAGTTGCTCTGAATGTTGTTCTGGGCATCCGCTGCCCGTTTGGGGTCGATCTCGGCCGCTTTCTTGAAGTGCCCGTAAGCGAGCGCGACGCTGTCGAGAAAGCTGTATGCCACTCCAAGCTGGAATTCCGCCTCGGGATCGTTGGGATTCGCCGCCAGGGCTTCGTTCGCCGTCTTGATCGCCAGATCGTACCTGCCGGACTGGTTATGAAGGATCGCGCTCGTCGTCTGGACGGACTTGCAGCCCGCCAGGACAACCGCGCACAGTACGATCGCCGCTCCGAATATCCATATCCGTGACTTCATTCGATCATCCCTCCCGTAAGGATCGTCTTTCGGTAACGCCATGAGGTGCCGGGTGGAACCCACAGTGCCCGCTATGGCAGAACCGGGTTGCCTTCGGGTAAGCCAGAAACTCGCAAAAGATTGTCCCGCACTCGTTGGTTCATGGATGGCGGTTGAGTAGCTTGACCTAAGGAAGGCGCCTCACACAGAATCTCACCGCAGCGGACGAGATGGAAATCCCACACAAACGGGGGCGTTCCTGCCTCTTTTATAAGCGCTCCCCGTCTAAGTGTCAAGGCATTTTAGGGCGCTTCCGTCTTGCGTGTCAAAGGTTTTCGTCGCTCGCGGCAGAGGCGAACGCGCGCTGCGGGTCTCGCCGCACCCGGGCGGCGGGGCGGGCACGCCTCCCGCGCCTCGGATGGCAACTGTTTTTATAGCAACACGTTAGGATCGTACCCCGTCAACTGCCCATGACGGAAGAGGCTTAGCCAAACGATTCGGGATCCACATCCCATCGGAGATCGATCGCGCCGCTCCCCCGCACATCGTTCATGGTTTTGCGGCACGCTCCGAGGAGTTCGTTTTTGACCGAGGAAGAGAGCGTCCCTTTGATCAGCACGTGCTCGCGATAGCGGTTCTTCACGCGTTCGACGAGAGGCGAGGCCGGACCGAGGATATCCACCGCCGCACCGAACCTGCCGCGCACATCGGTCGCCCAGGCCTGGGCGACGCGGTGGACAACCTCTTTGCCAGCTCCGCTGAAGGTGGCGAGAACGAGTCTGGCGAAAGGCGGATACCGGAGTTGCTGCCTGAGCGAGAGCTCCTCTTTCATGAAACCGTTGTAATCGTACTCCTTCAGATATTTGAAAACGTAATGATCGGGAGAGAACGTCTGGACGACGACTTCCGATTCACCCCCCGAACGGCCCGCCCTTCCCGCCACTTGCACGAGCTGGTGAAAGGTTCTCTCTGCCGACCGGAAGTCCGGGTAGTTCAAGCTTTCCTCGGCGTAGAGAACGCCGACGAGATTGACACGCGGAAAGTGGTGTCCCTTCGCCACCATCTGCGTGCCGATGAGGATCCCGTACTTCCCGGTGCTAAACTGCTCCAGCACTCTGCGGTGCCCCTCCTTGCCTCCGGTCGTGTCGGCGTCCATTCGGAGGATTCCCACGCCGGGCAGCAGTGATGCGAGATCGAGTTCGACTCTCTGAGTCCCCGCGCCGGCAAAGAAGAGCTTCGGGCTCCTGCACTGATCGCACCGAACCACGGGCGCCCGGCTGAAGCCGCAGTAGTGGCACTTCAATCGGTTCGCGACGCGGTGGTAGATCAGCGCAATGTCGCAGTTTTTGCACTTCGCCACCCATCCGCAGGCGTTGCACTGAATGAAACGGGCGTGACCGCGCTTGTTGAGAAAAAGGATGCTCTGGTGTCCTTTGCGCGCGTGGGTCTCCAGGCGATCGAGGAGATACGCCGAGCAGAAGGCGCTCTCCACGGGCTCGTTTCTCAGATCCACGAACTGTATGGGCGGCAGGGGTGCTCCGCCGATGCGGGTGGGGAGAGACACATACGCGTATCGGCCGTCCAGCGCCTGGCGCAGCGATTCGGCCGACGGCGTGGCCGAACCGAGGACGATGGCGAGGTTTTCAAGCTTACCCCGCATCAGCGCGACGTTCCGTGCGTGATACCGCGGTTTGTCCTCCTGTTTGTAGGAGTCGTCCTGCTCTTCGTCGACGATGATGAGCCCGAGATCCTTGACCGGACTGAACACCGCCGACCGGGGACCGAGCACCACTCTGCAATCCCCTTTCTCGACCTTCTCCCAGATCTCGAAACGCTCGGCGCCGGAGAGGCGGCTGTGGATGACGGCCATCCGGTCTCCGAATGCCCGTTTGTATCGCGTGATCGCTTGCGGGAGAAGGCTGATTTCTGGGACGAGAATGATGCAGCCGCCTCCTCTCGACAAAACGAGTTCGGCGGCGCGAAGGTACACCTCTGTCTTCCCGCTGCCGGCAACTCCATGGAGGAGGGTTGCGGAGAACCGTCCCGTCGAGATCGATTCCGCTATTCTCTCGAGGGCGCGGCTCTGATCGGGCGCGAGACTCGAAACGGGGACATCCATGAATTCGAGCGGCGAGACCGTAACGGTGCGGCGTCTTCCGGCAACGCCCTTGTCGACGAGGGCCTTTATGTGAGCGGCGGTGAAGCCCCAATCCGTGGTGATCGTGCTCGTGTCCGCCTCCCCTCCCGCCTCGACGAGGTGTTCGGCGAGGGAGAGCTGCCGGCGCGCGCCCTTGAGTTTCTCCCGAAGAGCCTCCATCCCGCCGCTCGCCTCGAGCTTCAGCGAAACGGTGCCTTCGAGTTTTCCCTTTCGTGTCGACCGTTTGAGACTCGACGGGAGGACGGCCTGAGCGGCTTCTCCCAGCGAACATCCGTAGTACGACGCCAGCCAACGCGAGAGATCGAGAAGCGCCGGCGCGATGTGGGTCTCGGACACCGCCTGGATCGGTTTCGTGTGTTCCACATCCGGCGCGTCGGCGAGCCCCACGACGATACCGCTCAGAGTCCGTCGCCCGAACGGCACTTCGACGCGGCGGCCGACGAAGACCTCCGTGACAAGGTGGTCCGGTATTTCGTACGTGAAGAGCGTCGCCATGGGAAGCGGCAACGCGACTTTGGCGTACGCGGGAACGTGCTTGGAAACATGATCGTCTTCAGCCGACATGCGGTGAGTATAGCGGCGGTAAGCGCGGGGGGCAAGAGAACGGCGACTGTTTCAAGTGCCCTGCTGGGTCGTTGAGAGCCCTTAGCGGGAGCGACCGAGGATCGCCCGGCCGCCGGCCGGGAAGCCGAGGGAAGCGGAGCTCAGGGCTCGAAACGACCCTACAGCGCACAAGAACAGCGCACACACGAATGGCGCCGACTATTTCCTGCAGCCGATGATTTCTTCGATGCGGCTTACCAGACGGTTCGGACTGAAAGGTTTGACGATGTAGTCCACCGCGCCCACCTCGAAGCCGAGTCTCTTGTCGGCTTCTCGTCCCTTCGCTGTCAGGAGGATAACGGGAATGTTCTTCGTTTCCGACCGCCGCTTCAGCCGGCGGCAGGTTTCGTAGCCGTCTAGAACGGGCATCATGATATCGAGGACGATGAGGTCGGGCTGCGCGTGGACCGCTTTTTCAACGGCGAGCTCTCCGTTGTTCGCCGTGATCACCTCGAAGCCCTCCGCTCCGAGACTGAAGTCCAGGATCTGCAGAATGTAAACCTCGTCGTCCACGACAAGTATCTTTCCCTTGCTCATGCAATGCTCCTGTTTGGTGTCCGTCCATTACGCCGGCTCGGGGGCGCGCGTGCTCGCAGGTTCCTCGGCGCCGACGAGTCGCTGCGGGCTCCGCTCGGCCGCAATCTCATCGATAGCCTCTACGAACGCATCGGCCACCCTCGGGTCGAAGAACGTCCCGGACCGGTGTTTCAGAATCTCCTTGGCTTCATCGAACGTGTACTTACGCTGGTACGGCCGTTCGGATATCAACGCCCTCAGTGCGTCGGCCACGCGGAGGATTCTCGCGGCCATCGGGATCGATGTTCCCTTGAGTCTCCCCGGGTAGCCGCTGCCGTCGTAGTTCTCGTGATGGTAGAGAATGATCTCTTTGACCGAGGATTCCGGCTCGATCGCTCCCAAGAGTTCGTTGCCGATGATCGTATGGTTCTCTATCTCTTCCCTGTCTTTCGGCGACAGCCTCGTCGGTTTCTTCAGGATGTGGTTTCCTACCTTCGAGAGCCCGAGGTCGTACACGGCCAGAACGTACGGGAGCGACGTTCTCGTTTCTCTGTCGACCTGAAGCTTCGCTGCCACGCGCGTGACGAGCGCCGTGATGTACTTGTTGTCGCGCGGGTCGACGAACCGCATTGACTCGAGCATCGCGGCGTATGCATCGCGCACCCGTTCGTACGAGAAGGAAACATCGGTGAAATGCTCGACCTTTTTCAGCGCAACGGTGAGACGCTTGGCGAAAAGCTCGAGGAGTTCGCAGTCGCCGTCGCCGAATTCGCGCCTGCCCATGGGACTCGACACGTTGAGGACACCGATCGCCTCGCCATCCCTGAGGATGGGTACGCAGAGAAATGATTTCGATCCGTACACCGGCTCGTTGTTGCCCCTTGCCACTCGTCCGTCTTCCTCGATGTTCCTGACCAGCATCGGCCTGCCGTCAGCGGCCACTTGTCCCGATATCCCCTCGCCGAGCTTGACCTTCGTATGCTCGACGACTTCTTCCTGGGTGCCGATGGCGGCCTCGATGCGCAGTTCCTTGTCCACGGGATCGATGAGCATGAGCGAGACCTTCGACGCCCCCATGAGTTCCGCGACGTTCTCGACGACCAATTCGAAGAATCTCTCGAGTTCCAGCCGCCGCACCGTGCTCGTCACGTTCATCACGTGCGACCGCGTGATCGCCTGCTTCTTCGGTATCACGGCGACGAACCGCGCCCCGCCCTCGGCTGCGTTCTGCACCCAGATCCGGCCGTCGTGCCACTCGACAACGCTCCTGCACAGCGCGAGCCCGAGTCCCGACCCCCCGTGTTCCCTCGTGTCGGAGCTGTCGACTTGATAGAACTGATCGAACACCTTCTCGAGCTGGTCCTCGGGAATCCCCATGCCGTCGTCCTCGACGATGATCCGCGCCGACGCGACCTCGTCCTCGAGCCGCATCCACACGTTGCCCCGCGGTTTGCAGAACTTGGAAGCGTTGTGGAGGAGACTCACGACGAGCTGCCGGATCAAATCCTTGTCCGCGTGAACGACGACCGGTTCGCCGGGCAGATCTTGATTCAGAGTCACTTCCTTGAGCTCGAAGTTCCGCGAGAGTTCTGCGGCGGCGCCCGTCATCACCTGGTTGAGATTGCACGGACGCTTCTCCGATCTCATCGTCCCCGACTCGATCTGGGAGAAATCGAGAATGTCCTCGACGAGCGTCACGAGTTTTCCGCTCTCCTCGTCGATCACGAGTAGGAATTCTTTGAGGAGGTTCTTGTCCACGCTGTCCACGTTTTTGATCAGTGTGTCGCAGTACGCCTTGATCGAAGTCAGCGGCGTTCTGAACTCGTGCGACATCGTGGCGACGAAGTTGGACTTCATCTTGTTCACGCTGGCGAGCTTGTTGGTGAGATTCTTCAGTCTGTCGTCTTTTTCCCGGAGCTCTTCGAAAATTGTCGCGTTGCGGATCCCGATCACCGCAAGAATCGATATCTTCTCCAGAGTCTCGATCACATAGCTCAGCGAGAGCGTCGTGTCGTCGGGGGTTTCGACGGTGAGATAGCCGATCGTCCTGTTCTCGTCGCCCGCAAGGGGAACGATGAGCATGTCGATCTCGCCCCAGGTGCTTTCGACCAGCATCGAATCCTCGTTCGCCGCGATGCCCGGGGGAGTATCCTTCTTGATGAAGTAACTTCTGCTGATGCGGGAATGGGGGTCGATCATCTTTTCGAATTCCGATTTCGGAATACGATAGCTCACTACTTTCTCCACGAGAGCCGGATCGAGTCCGATGTGCGCGCGCGTTTCGAAGCTCTGTGCCTTATCGTTGAGGAGCCTCAGCGTGACCGTCTTGAACCCGAGGTGCGTCCGAATCACGTCGACGATCATCTGAAGGACGTCGTCGAGCGTCCGCCGCTGTTGAATCAGAATCCCCATCTGAAGGATCTTCTCGAGGTTCGCCGCCTTGCGCATGGAGGCAAGCGCTTGCTCCTTCTGTCTGATCATCAAATCGTTGCTGTCCGCGTAGATATCCTTGGCGATCCTATTGAGCTTCGCGAGATCGTCCTTCGCCGCCTCCATTTCGGTTTTTCTCGAGCGCGCGGCGGCCTCCCTGCCCGCCCCCCAACGCACGTACCCGTCGAGAAGGACGATGACGATCACCGCGATGGCGGCCACGTCGGACCACCTCGCCGATTGGAGCATCCACCAAATCGAGTCCTCCCTGACGAATAGCGTCGCCTGGTAGAGCGCCCACGAAACCGTCATGATCGCGGCCACGCAGGCCGCCCCGAATTCCTTCGTCCGGGTCCGCAGCGCCCGCGAGAACGCGAACGCGGCGGTTCTGATCGTCGCCCCGGCCAGCATGGCGTTGACCGTCCCGACGACGAGGTCCATCCTGGTTCCTGCCAGACGCGCGGCAACGAACGCCGCGGAGAAAGCGATTCCGAAGAGCAGCATTTCGCGGACGAGTCCTTTGGGGAGCGCAGCCGGGCCTCGGACGAGGCTTTTGTCCGTGGAACCCGTTCCGGAAGAGTCGGCACCGGCCTCTGCGTCCCTGCTGTTCCCCAGCGCCTGCAGCTTCAACGCGGAAAGGCAGAGGAAGCAGAAGGCGACGAGACTCAGAAGCGAGAAGAGAAGCACCCGCACGCCAAGTCCGCCGACAGGGGCGCTGCGAACGTCCCAGAACAGCAGGCGGGCTGTCCCGAAAGCCACGAGAGCGTAGGCCAGCGAGAAGAAGACGTCTCGAAAGCGCGTCGTGCGTCCGCGCCATAGCGAATACGCGGCGACGCTTCCCAACGCGCCCGTGAGGAGAATGTACCCCGTCATTCCCGCGTTGCCGAACTGCAGTATTTCCTTGAGCAAGTTCATCGTTTCTAATCGACCGCCGAGTTATCGGTACGAGGGACTTATCACGACCTCGTGCAGGGTCTTCTTGAACTCGAGGGCCTGCTGCTTCGAGAGCGTGCCCTCGTCGACCAGCACTTCGATGAAGACTTCCACGACCGTCTTGTCGAACTGGTGTCCGGAGCATTCGACGAGCTCCCTCGCCGCTTCGATCACGCGCCGCGGCTTGCGATAGGGTTTTGCGGCCATCATCGATTGGTACGCGTCTATCACTGCCAGAATCCTCGCCCCGAGCGGTATCTGATCGCCCTTGAGCCCGACCGGGTAACCCAACCCGTCCACCCTCTCGTGGTGGTAGAGCGTGATGTTGCTCACGAGTTCCACGAACTCCAGCGGCCGCATCAGATCCGTGCCCTCCTGCGGGTGCCTCCGAATCTCCTTTATTTCGTCGAGCGTGAGATTGAATGTCTTGTTGAGAATCTCGTCGCTGATTTTTGTCATGCCGATGTCGTGGACGCTTGCCACGTACTGCAGTACCTTGACTTCCTTCTCGTTCAGCCTGAGCTTTCTCGCCGTCTTCATCGTCAGCATCACGATCTTCTCGATCGCCTTGGTTTCCACCTGCTTTTCGACGAGCTTTTCGAGAGCTTCCACCGTGTCTCGCAACCCGATCCCCGCATCCTCCGCAGTGCGGAATCTCTCCAGCGCCTTCGATATTCTTTCTCCGAACGACATGAGAAGGTTGAGATCGTCCTGGTCGAAGGGCCTCCCCGAGATCTTGTTGTTCACGTTGATGACGCCCACGACGACGCCGTTGACGATGAGCGGAGCGCTGAGCAGCGAGCGCGTCTCGTACTGGGGGTTATTCGGCGCGCTGTGCACATCGTTCTTCTCGATGTTGTCGATGAGCAGCGGCTTCCCTGTCTCTGCGACTTTCCCCGCGATACCCTCTCCGACCTTCACCCGCGCTTGCTCGACGATCCATTCCTCGAGCCCGTAGGATATCTTGATGAATAGCTCGGAGCGCGTCCGGTCGAGGAGCATCAGCGATATGATTTTTGCCGAGAGGAGCTCCGCGATCATCCGCACGATGAGGTTGAGCATCTCGTGGAGATCCGTCTTCGAGCTGATGAGTTCGGAGAGGAACCCGAGCGGATCGTTGCCGCAGTGCTCCTTGGGTAGCGCGATGATGAACTTGCTTCCGACGTTTTCCTCGCTCTCCACGCGAATCGTCCCGCCGTGCCGTTCGATGATGTTCTTCACGATCGCCAGGCCCAGGCCTATGCCGTCGGCCATTCTCGACTGGGCCGACTTCACCCGGTAGTACCTCTCGAATATCCTCTCCACCGAAGCCGCTGGGATGCCGATTCCCTGGTCCTCGATGGTGAGTTCCACGTTCACCGCGACCTCTCTGCCGTGCACGTGGACCGTGGTTCCCTGTGGCGAGTACTTGACGGCGTTGGCGATGAGATTGATGAACATCTGGATCGTGAGGTCCCTGTCCGCGTCTATTCTCGGGAGGTCGTCGGGTATCGTCACTTCGAGCTTGATGTTCTTCTCGTCGAGCTTCGGCTTGAGGGTGTTGGCGACCTCTTCGACGATCTCTCGGACGGCGAGGGGCTGTCTCGAGAGCGGCCGCTCGCCGAACTCGATGTTGGATACGCTCAGGATGTCGTTGACGACGCGGATCAGCCTCTCCGTCTCCTTGCCCACGATGTCGAGGAACGCGCGCTTCTCCTTGAAATCCGGATTGTCCAGGTGCTGGGTGATCGTCTCGACGTACGCCTTTATCGACGTGAGCGGCGTCCTCAGCTCGTGCGAGACGTGCGATACGTACTCGAGTTTGAGCTGGTTGACCTTTTCCAGCTCGCCGACTTTTTTCTCGTACCCGTCGATCTTCCTCCGCAGAGACTCGTAGAGCGTGCTCTTGGCTATCGCGATCACGAGCTGGTCGCAAACGATCGAGAGGAGCCGCACGTGCTTGTCCTCGATCGCTCCCGGAGCGGCATCGCCCACGTACACGACGCCGATCACCCTGTGGCCCGCGTCCAACGGGCAGCCGACGGCGGATCGGACGTTCGCCCCCTTGAACAGAACCTCTTCGTCAGCTCTTCTGTCCGTCCGGACGTCGTCCACGATCACCCGGCGGCCGGTGTCCGCGATCCACTCGGTCAACGGGCCGATGCGTCCGTTTGTCCCCGGCGCGTTCTGGCCGGTCTCGGGAGCGCCGACGGACTCCATGTGCGTGATCTCGCGGTTCGAGTTGAAGAGCACGATGCTCGCCCACGGTCGCGATGTGAGCATCGTGGCCTCCTTCGCGACCATCTTGAGGAGCGTTTCCAGCGTCATCACGGCGTTGATTCCCAGGCTGATATCGTAGAGGCGGGAGAGCTCTTTGATCCTGTCCTCGAACTCACGGTCCTTTCGCCTGAGTTCGCCTATCGCCCGCGCGGAGCGGTCCTGAAACGCGGAGGCGAGAAACAGGATCAGACTCAAGAAAGCGCAGAGCACGAGGAGCGAACCGACGTAGAAGTTCCCGTCCAGATAGAACCGGTCGTCGAATGGGTAACAGTTATGGTGCGGTATCACCCCGCGTATCTCGAGATATCCCACGAGAGCCACAGCCCCGGTGGTCGCCGCGAGAAACAGGATGGCTACGCGCGTTCGACCGAGAATGTGTCTGGCGAAGAAAAGCGGCACGGCAAGGAGCAGGAGGAACGGGCTTCCGATGCCCCCCGTGCCGTAGATGATTCCAAGAACGCCGAGAAGGTCCAGAACGCTCGAGGACCACTCGAGAACCCTGTTGGCTGTCCACACCGACCAGCCGCGGCGGGCGGCCAAGCGCGTGCACAGCCGCTCTCCCCCGACGTGGAGCGCTGCGGCGACGGGGAAAAGAAGAAAGAGGTACGGGCTGTAATTGAAGCCGGCGATCTCTCTGGCCACCACGACGACGGCGAGAAACGCCAGCAGCTCCATAATGCGGAGTTTCAACACGTTCACCGGGCTCTCGTCGCCGCGGTCATCCCGGCGGTCGTTTGAGCTTCTTGTCCACGTCATGCGAGAATCGACCCCCCGTCGCCTTCCGGCGTTTCTGGAAGAGTGACGTACACCGTCGTTCCCTGCCCTTCCTCGCTCTCGATGTGCACGCTCCCACCATAAAGCTCTGCGAGGCTCCTCACGAGAGTCAACCCCAGCCCCGCCCCTCGGCTCACATGCCCGCGAAGCCTCACAAATGGTTCGAATACCTTTTTGACCGATTCCTCGGGGATTCCAGTCCCTCTGTCGGCGACGCGGATCTGCAGCAGGTCGCACGATGCCGCACCCCTTCTGTCGCAGGCTCTTTCGATCCGCACATCCACGGGCTTTCCCGCCTCCGAGTACAAAAGCGCGTTCTCCACCACGTTTGCGAGAATGACTCTGATCGCGTCGACGCTCGATCTGAACCGTGTTGCGTCGGGTGAAACGCGCACCGTCACCCTCGCCCTCGCATCGAGATCATCGGGGAGATGCTCCAGCACTTCGCCGACGCACCTGCCGATATCGACGGCCAAGCCGCGCCCGGCGACCCGTTTACCGTCCGCCTTGAGGAGACGGAGAAAAAAAGAGTTGAGTTCGTCGATGAGTCCGCACTCGTTCCGCGCCTTTTTGATGGCATCAACGGCTTCGGCATCCGCGCTTGGATCGAATTGTTCGAGGGCCAGATCCAGATAACCTCTTATCGCCGTCGTGGGCCGTTTGAGTTCATGCCCCATGATCAGCCGCGTCGAGAGGAGCGTCCTCTCGTCCGTCTCGAGACGCTTTCGGAGACCATCGGCCTCCCTTCGCGTTTCGTTGAGGAGCTTCAACAAGGTCTCGGACGTATCATCCGTTTGGACTTTCATCCGCGCTCTCCTCCGGCCGGCGCCGCGGCAGCCACCGCGGCTACTCGGCGGTCTTCGCCTTGGCGATGACGTCCTGTCTTCTCTCCTTGATCACGCAGCTGCCCTTTATTTTCTTGCCGTATTTCTTGAGTTCGCTCGCGATGTCGTTTATCTCGGCGAAGTGTTCGATCTTGTTGTCGGTGCTGAGCACGAGGGCGATCGTGATCGACATCAGCGAGATCCGGGCGAGTTCGCCCTGCCGGTTGCGGACCTCGAAGTACCCTCGCTTCACGTCCTCCTCGTTCAGGAGGAAGAGCGCCCCTTTGTCGAACTCGTCGATGATGTACTTCGCCACGAACTGGCCTCTCGACGGCGCCGTGATGAGAACGAAATCGTCGCCGCCTACGTGACCGACGAAGTCTTCTTTCACCCCGAGCTTTTCCACCGCACTCGTGAGAATATTGGCGAGATAGGTGATGATCTCGTCGCCCTTCTGGTATCCGAAGTAGTCGTTGAACGGCTTGAAGTTGTCGATGTCCATGTAAAGGAATGCGTAAGGCTCTTTCTTGTTAATCCTCGTTTTGAGTTCGCGTTCGATCGCCGTGTTGCCGGGAAGTCCCGTGAGCGGATTGGCCTCTTTTTGTTTGATGTTCCATTCGAGCACGTTCTTCACGCGGAGCAGGAGTTCCTCGTTCGAGTAGGGCTTGACGAGATAATCGTTCGCCCCTCCCTCCAACCCCTCCACGCGGGCGCCGGGATCGCCTTTTGCCGAGAGCATGACGATGGGTATCTGGTTCATTTTGAAGTCGTCTCGCATTTTGCGACACACCTCGTACCCGTCCATGACCGGCATCATCACGTCGAGGAGAACGAGATGCGGCTGGACCTCGCGCACGCGCTCCAGCGCGGTCTGTCCGTTGTCGGCGGTGAAAACCTGATAGCCCTCTCGCTCCAATGTGAATTTGAGAATCTGAACGATGTGCGGCTCGTCGTCGACGACGAGGATCCTGTAAGGCGAGGTGTCGGGCGTAAGCATGCATTCTCTCCGTTTCGTAATCGTCCTCAGACGCTGCGAGTCGGCAATAAGTATGCCAGGCGGGGGAGCCCCGCAATTCCGGCTTACTCGAACCGCAAATCAACGCTGCAAGATGTCACTGTGCCCGGATCGGTGTGAGGTGCCTTCGAGTCGGCACGAGAGTTCTTAGCATCCCGTATGCCGAAGCGTGGCAGAGTTGGGGAAAAACGGAACGCCCCGTATGCGCCGCGGACGCATCCTTCCTCGACCGTCACCGGGACGCTCGCCCGAGAAAGAACGGGAAACGACGAGGAACGATGGAAAACAACGGGGAACGAACGGGAACCACAGGGAATGGCACGGACGGGGCGGGAACGATCAGACCCAGGAGGTGACGGGTCCCCGCGTGAAGACGTCGAGATCGAGCTTGTCGTCCCGGCCCTTGGCGAGGTGCCGCGCCGCCGCGCATGCCACCATAGCGCCGTTATCCGTGCAGTAGTGGAGAAGCGGGGCGTGGTACGCCACGCCGCGGCGCTCGCATTCGGCCGCGAGCCGTTCGCGAAGACGGCTGTTCGCGGAAACGCCCCCCGCAAGGTACACATCGGCAACACGGTGTCTGGTCGCGCACGCGATCGTCTTCTGAACGAGAACATCGGCGATCGCCTCCTGGGCGGAGGCGGCAATGTCGCAGGCCGCTTCGCGCGTGAGGCAATCGAGACCCTCGACGTAGAGGCGAACGGCCGTTTTGAGACCGGAGAAACTGAAGTCGAAGTTCTCCTGCCGCGTCATCGCGCGGGGGAAAGCGATGGCCTTGGGATTTCCCGATTTCGCCGCCGCGTCGATCGCCGGCCCGCCGGGAAAACCGAGATCGAGGAGCTTGGCGATCTTGTCGAACGCTTCTCCTGCCGCGTCGTCGCGCGTGGTGCCGACGATCTCGTATTGCCCGACGGCGCTCATTTTGTAGAGACACGTGTGCCCGCCCGACACCACGAGGACGATCGCCGGTGTGCGAAGCGTCTCTCCGCCGAGTTCGTTCGACAGGATGTGGGCCTCGATGTGGTGGACACCCACGACGGGGCGTCCGAGGGAGAAGGCCAGTCCCTTGGCGAAACTCACACCGACGAGGAGCGAGCCGACGAGTCCGGGACCGTTGCTTACCCCGATGCCGTCGATGTCCTTTGTGGAAAGCCCCGTCTTCGCGAGGAGCGTATGGAACACGGGAAGGAGATTCTTCATGTGGGCGCGAGACGCCACTTCGGGCACGACGCCGCCGTACGTCTCGTGTATCAGCTGCGTGGCGGTGAGTTCCCCCAGCACCCCGCGGCCGGGCGAGAAGAAAGCGAGCGACGTGTCGTCGCACGATGTCTCGATGCCGAGAACGATCATCGGCTGCCTTTTTTCCGGAAGGATGCTGGACGGCATCGTACTCTTGCGGTAAGCGAAGCGGGAAACTACAGCGCGCCTTCGCCGCTTTCGCCCGTGCGGATGCGGACGGCGTCTTCGACGGGGATGATGAATATCTTCCCGTCTCCCACCTGGCCGGTGCGGGCGACCTTCTGTATGATTTCGATGATCTGTTCGACCTTGTCGTCGGCGACGACGACTTCCAGCTTGGTCTTGGGCAGAAAATCGACCTTGTACTCGCTGCCGCGATAAAGCTCCGTGTGCCCCTTTTGACGGCCGAACCCGCGCACCTCGGTCACGCTCATCCCGCGCACGCCGATTTCCATCAACGCCGCTTTGACGTCGTCCAGTTTGAAGGGTTTGATATAAGCCTCGATCTTCTTCATGGGGATAGCCGAATTCTAAGTGAGCGAGTGACGCCTGGCAAGAAAAATGGTGTTGCGCTACTATGGGACGCATGAATTCCCGTCCGAATAGCACGGCGCGGTGCATCGAGTCGCTCATCGAGGATATCGTGCTCGGGCCTTCGCTTCCCGACGTCGAGTCCCGGCTGCAGGCGGCTGGGATACCCGCGAACGCCTCGGCCGCGGACTCTCTCGTTCGCCTCTGCAGGGAACTCGGGGGCGGCCGGGAGACCCATGCGAAGCTCGCCGTCGTTCTCGTCTCGCTCCTCGAGTCCGCGTACCCCGCCGGAGCGCTCGTGAACTTCCTTCGTTATTCGGAGACCGTCGGCGTCTCCGCCACCTTCCTCGACACCCTCGCCCGGGGTGAACCCGTGCGGGAGGTTCTCGCGACGGTCTTCGGAACGAGCCAGCACATGGCCGACATCATCATACGAAACCCCGGTTATCTCTATTGGCTCATGGAGAAGGGGACGTGGGATGAGCCGGAGGACGTCCCGGCGTACGAGAGAGCGCTCTCGCTGGACATCGCGAGGTTCGAGTCCGTAGAGGGAAAGCTCGACGCGGCGAGACGATTTCAGCGGCGGATGCTCCTCAAGACCGGCGTGAAGGATCTCCTCGGAAACGACGACGTCGAGACCACGGCGGCGAAGCTCGGCGATCTTGCCGAAGCGGTGACGCGCGTCGTGCTCGGTGTTCTCTGGGAGGATATGTCGCTGGCTGCGCCCGACGGTGTTACGTCATCCGGAACCACGGCGTCCGGCTTCGCAGTGCTCGCTCTCGGCAAGCTCGGGGGCCGCGAGCTCAACTTCTCTTCCGACGTCGATCTGCTGTTCGTCTGCGACGCTCCGCCCGACGACCGCGGCCATGCCGCGCGCGAATCCGCGGCGGCGGTGGTCCGCGAGCTCAAGCGCCGGCTCGACGAGCCGACCGACGAGGGCTTCGCCTATCGCGTCGATCTCGATCTGCGGCCCGAGGGCACGGC
>CAZYCB010000048.1:0-7422 GCA_964645735.1 uncultured bacterium
CTTCCGCCTGCGTTCGGAAACCGCGGCCGCCTCTCTCGTCACGCTGGCGTTTTCCACCTGAAAAGCGGACGGATTGCCTTTCCTCGTATCGATCGGCGGGTGTCTCGATTGACAGGCTTCGGCATGTTCCCCTAGACTGAAGCCCCGGGGTCGGAGAATAACGGAGCGCCGAGCAGATCCACGACGGGGTGATCGGCGTCCTCCGGCGGAACCGAGCCGAAAGGAAGGGGTTGCGGTCATGATATCGAAGCAGCTCGCCGACGACATGAAGATCGCTCTCAAGGCGGGAGAGAAGGCGAGGCTCAGCGTGATACGGATGCTTCTCGCGGAGCTCAAGAACGCGGAAATCGCTGCTGCTCACGAGTTGTCGCAAGAGGAAGAGGAAAAAGTCGTCGCGGCGTACGCGAAGAAGCGTTTGGAAACGATGGATACGTACAAGCAAGCAGGCCGCGCCGATCTGTTCGAAAAGGAAAAGGGGGAGTACGAGACCACCGTTTCGTATCTCCCGCCCCGGATCGAGGACGACGAACTCCAGAAACTCGTCGCGCAGCAAATCGAAGAAACGGGCGCTCAAGGAATGAAAGATTTCGGTCGTGTGATGAAGGCGGTCATGGCTTCGGTGGGAAGCCGCGCGGACGGCTCGGTCGTGTCCGCCATGGTGAAGAAGGTCATGAGCGACAGAAGTTGAGGTTGCCATGGACGTTGTCTTGGTCACGAATGTCGTGCTCGTCGGCGTGCTTCTCATCGGGACAGCCATCGGTTTCGCAAAGGGATTCGTGGAGCAGGCTGTCGAATTTCTCGGTATCGTCGCGTCGTTCATCCTCGCAGCCCTTTTCGGAGGACTGGTGGCCGGCTACGTAGACCGCCGTTTCAATCTCCCCTATTCGACGTCGCTCATCGTCGCGTCGATCGTCCTCTTCTTCGCCGGCCTCATGCTGACACATCTTCTTGCGAGAGCCGTGGGGCGCGTGACGAAACTGACGCTGCTCGGGTGGGTGGATCGCGTTGCTGGAGCCGCGCTGGGGCTGATCATAGCGATGATACTCGGCAGCCTCCTCATCACGCTAACGCTCGGAATGCCGCTGTCGAGGACTTTCCAGCGGGACGTCCAGAGGGCTTCGGTGAGCCTTTTTCTGAGACCCATCGCGGGGGAAATCTTCAACTTCGTCGTCGCGCACGGGCCCCGGGCCATTCACTTCGAAGAGATCATCAAAGAGCGAGAGACCGTCTAAATCGGATTTCCTCTGGGCACCAGCGGAAACATCACCGGGCGACCTTTCGAGCGGGAGCCACTGGATGAGCGGCGGCACTTTCCGACCGGATTTTCGCGCTGATACCTTCGCTCACGCGGGCGAGATACTGGAGTTCGGCGCGGTTCTCGAGCTCATCGCATCGAAGTGCGTGAACTCCGGGGCCAAGCACGAGGTTCGCTGCATCCATCCGACCACCGATCGAGAGGCGATCGGCGCGCGGCTCCGCGAAATTGCCGAGGTCCGCGAGTATCATGAGGCCGCCGGTCATCTTCCCATCGCCGAAACGCAGTGCGGCGAGTGGATCGAGCGCGCGCTCCGCCGTCACGAACTCATCCCGCCGGAGGGACTCCTCAGCCTCGCGTCGATCGAGAAAGCCGTCATCGAGTTCCAGCGTTCGATGAGGGAGGAGGCCGCGTTCCCGCTGCTCCGCGGGGTGGTATCGAGCATGACGGTCCACCGCGAGCTCATCGATGCGATCGAAAAGGCGATCGACGCCGAAGCGAGGATCAAGGACACGGCGAGTTCGAAGCTCCACGCGATCCGCAGAGACATCGGCAAAGGGCGGGACGAACTCCGCCGCTACGCGGACCAGCTCGCGAAATCGTACGGATCGTCGGACTACGCGACGTATACGGGGGCGCGCCACGTTCTCCTCGTCCCTCGCGAAAAATGCCGCAAGAAAGAGGGCCTCGTCCACTCGGCGTCGCACACGGGGGAATCGCTCTACTTCGAACCGTTCCCGCTCGTCGAGAGGAACAACGCGCTCGAAACGCTCGTCCACGACGAGCGCGCCGAGGAAACGAGGATTCTCTCCGAACTCACTTCGCTGGTGACGGCGGCGGGGGGCGAGATCCTGGAAAACATACGGCACTGGGAGCTCCTCGACGCTCTCGAGGCCAAGGGGCGTTTCGCCTCGGAATTCCGGTGCACGAATCCGGCCGTGTCCCCGGACGAATCCGTCCATCTCGTGGACGCCCGCCATCCGCTCCTCGAGCTCTCCGTTCGTTCGCAGGCCGCGGGAGGAACCGTCGTCCCGCTCGACCTCTCGCTCGATGCGGGCTCGCGCGTCCTTGTCATCACCGGTCCCAACGCGGGCGGCAAGACGGTATCCCTCAAAACTCTCGGACTCGCCGTTCTCATGTTCCAGAGCGGATTGCCCGTCGCGTGCGGTGAAGGGACGCGGCTGCCGATTTTCACGGCGCTTCACGCCGACATCGGGGACGAGCAATCCATCGCGACGTCGCTTTCGACGTTTACCTCCCACCTCCGTTACCTGGACGTGATGTGCAGGACGTCGGGGGCCGGGACGCTCTGTCTCATCGACGAAATCGGTGACGGGACGGATCCGGACGAGGGATCGGCTCTCGCGATCGCGACACTCGAGCGTCTGCGGTCGTTGGGATCGGTCGTCGTGGCGACGACGCACTACGGCAAGGTCAAAACGTACGCGCTCAAAACGGACGGGGTCGCCAACGCGTCGATGGCATTCGACGACGAGAACGGCACGCCCCTCTACAGGCTCCTCCAGGGAACGGCGGGACGGAGCCGCGGCATCGAGACGGCCCGCCGCCTCGGTTTCGACGCGGCGGTGGTCCGGCAGGCCGAGGAGCTCCTCGGCGAGGAGCCCTACAGGCTCGAGGCGGTTCTGAGCCAGCTCGAGTCCACACAGCTCACTCTCGAACGGGAGAGAGCGGCTCTTCGCGCGCAGTCGGACGCGTTGAACCGGCTCATCGCAGCGTACAGCGAGAAAGAAGAAGCGCTCTCGAAGTTCAAGGAGGCGCAGCAGGACCGCGTCCGCAAGGATGCTGAAAGCTTGCTCGTGCAGGCGCGCCGGGAGATCGAGGCGCTCGTCAAACGAATCCGCGAGAGCGAGGCGGACAGGACGGCGGTGAGCGAGGCGCACCACCGCGTGAGAGAAATGCTCGAGAAGGTCAAGGAGCCTCCAAAACCAAAACGGGTCAGACGCGTGACAAAAGGCGACATGGTTTCTCTGAGCCCCACGGGTCGACCGGCCGGCCGCGTGATCGATGTCACGACCGATGCGGCGATCGTGGACATCAACGGAAAAAAATTGACCGTGAAGAAGGCGGATTTGTACAAAGCGAGCGAAGACGATCGCGGTTCTGAACAGCCGGCGGTGGGGATGCCGGTTGGCGTGAGCGTGGAACCGCTCCACGCGACGACGGTCGATGTGCGCGGCCAGAGCCGCGAGGAAGCGCTCGAGGCCGTCGACCAGTTCTTGGACCGCGCGGTGTTGGCGGGAGTTCAGGAGGTCCGAATCATACACGGTGTCGGGGAGGGGATCCTTCTCAGGGCGATACGCGACCTTTTGAACGCAGACACGCGCGTGGCGTCCTCGCGGCCGGGAGGGCAGGGGGAAGGCGGGGTCGGGATCACGGTTGTATATTTGAAGTAGTTCGGTAGTGGGCACTTTTCGCGAATGAAAGAGCCGCTGGGCGGAAGCAGGGATACATGGCGCAGATTCCGCAGGAAACGATCGACGAAGTCCGCGAGCGAGCGGACATTGTCGAGGTCGTTTCGCACCACGTCGAACTCAGGCGGTCGGGGGCGAACTTCAAGGGGCTTTGTCCTTTTCACGACGAGAAGACGCCGAGCTTCATGGTGAGTCCGGACAAGCAGATCTTCCACTGTTTCGGGTGCGGGCGGGGCGGCAACGTGTTCACATTTCTCATCGAGATCGAGGGGATCTCGTTCCCCGAAGCGGTGCGGACGGTGGGACGCCAGTACGGCATCGAGGTGGCGGAACGCCAGGTACCGGAGGAGGTGCGGACGCGGAACGAGAATCTGTACCGCGCGAACGAATTCGCCTGCCATCTCTACGAACGGCTTCTCGCGGATCAGCGCCAGGGGGAGCGTGCGCGGCGATACCTGGCCGCGCGCAAGATTCCCCAGGAGGCGTGGAAGGAATTCCGCCTCGGGTTCAGCGGGCCCGGGCGGGAACAGCTCATACGGGCGGCCCGGAAGGAGAAACTGCCGCTGGATGTCCTGCGGGAATTGAGACTCATCGTATCTCCATCAGAAACAAGGGAATACTTCGATTACTTCAGGGAGCGGGTGATGTTCCCGATCTCGTCGCTCTCGGGCCGTATCATCGCTTTTGGCGCGCGGACCCTGGAGAAGGACGCCGAGCCGAAGTACTTGAACTCGTCGGAGAGCCCGATCTACTCGAAACGGCGAACGCTTTTCGGACTCGAGAAGGCCAGGGAGGCGATACGCGAGAGGCGGGTCGCGCTCCTCGTCGAGGGGTACACGGACTGCATTTCTCTCCACGTCCATGGTTTCCCGAACGCGGTGGCCAGCTGCGGGACGGCGATCACCGCGGAGCATGCGGCGCTTCTGAGACGAGTGACGCAGCGCGTGATTCTCGTCCCCGACGCGGATCCCGCAGGCATCGAAGCGGCACTCGCCGCGGGGGCCGTGCTCCTCGGTGCGGGTCTGGACGTGAAAGCGGCGCGCCTCGACGCGGGGATGGACCCTGACTCGGCTATCCTCGCTCTGGGTGGGGAGAAATTCGGGAAAATTGTCGGTGGGGCATTGGAATATTTGGAGTTCCTTGACTATATTATGAAAGAACGACCTCTGACGCCCCGCGGACGAGAGGCCGTAATCCACCGAGTGACAGCGGGGTTGGCCGATGTCAGCGACCCGTTGCGCTACGAAGTCGTCGTTCAGGATCTCGCGCGGATCTTGGGGGTCGACCCGGAGGTGCTTCGGGGGCGGCGGCGATCGAAACAGACGCCCGTGGAGGAGCCGGGCGCACAGCAGTCCGTGCCGGACCGCCGAACGATGAGGCGGGTGCGGATCGAAAAAATGCTGCTGCGTCTGCTTCTCGAAAGCACGTCCGGAGCGGCGGAGGCCCGGGGCAAACTGGACTCCGACGACTTCTCGGATGGGGCGTGTAAAGAGTACTACAAACTGCTTGACGCGGCCTGGGAAGACAACATTGATTTGGGGAACCCTACCTTTCAACAAAGGGCTGAAGGAGCAGGGCTCGAGGGGCTTGCGGCAGAAATCGCTCTCATTCCTATTCCTCCGGGCGACCCGGAAAGACTTGTCAAAGACACGCTGAGACGGGTCAAAGAGCTCAGGATCCGCGACGAACTCGACGTACTGCGCGAGAGGCTTCGGGATCTGCCGGAGGATAGCGACGAAGCGGTGGCATTCGCGGAGCATTACGCGCGGCTGATGCGCGCGCTGACGGAACTTTGAACGAGGTGAGCATGGACAAGTTCGATGACGTGTTGGAAGACATTCGACGCGTGGCCGAAGATCGAGGCTATATCCTCAATCACGAGATCGACAATATCGTGGGAGAGGATTTCTCACCCGAAGACATCGTGGTCCTGTACGACCGTCTCAGCGAAGAGAAGATCGACTATTTCGATACCGAAGAAAAAGCGCTCATGAAGATCGAGGCGAAGAAGCGAAGGGAGGAGAAGGAGGAGGTCAAGAACGAGGAGCTTCTCAAAGCCGTCATCCGCTACGATGACCCCGTTCGAATGTATCTGCGCGAGATGGGCAAGGTCCCCCTGCTGGACCGCGAGGGTGAAGTCGAGCTCGCCAAGCGGATCGAGGAGGGTCAGCTCATGGTCGCGCGCGCCGTTTTCTCTCTGGACAGTCCGATCCGCGAACTTCAGCGGATGGCCGACCAGGTGGAGAAGGGGGAGCTGCGCCTCGACGACGTCGTTCAGGTGGAGACGGGCGGACTCCATCCGCACTACACGGGAAAGAAGGAACGCCAGAACCGTTTCCGGCCGATCCGCCGCATCGCGCATCTGAGGAAAGAGATCGTTCAGCTCCAGAAGCAGCTCAAGATCAGAAAGAACGCCCAGAAAAGGGCGAGCCTCGAGCGCTCCATAGAACTCCGGCAGAACAAGCTCTTCGACGAGTATCTCAAGCTCCAGCTCAATCCCAAGCAGCTCGAGCGGATCGTCAACCTGACCCGCGAGACGAAGTGCAACGTCACCGAGCTCGACGACACGTTCAAGGAGTACGAGGCGTTCATCGGGCTCTCGTACACGGATCTTCGCGGCACGATCCAGAAGCTCAAGAGTTTCAAGCGGCGCCGCTCGATCAAGGTCGAGGGCAAGGAGATCTGGTCCATCGACATGCTCGAGGACTTCGAGCGCAAGATGCGCCAGATCAAGGCGGACACGCAGAAGCTCGAGAAGACGGAGAACATCACGAGCGGCGAACTCATCAAACTCGTCGACGACATCGACCGCGGCGAGTACCAGTGCGAAAGGGCCAAGCGCGAGATGATCGAGGCGAACGTTCGTCTCGTGATCGCCATCGCCAAACGATACACGAACCGCGGCCTCGAGTTTCTCGACCTCATCCAGGAGGGGAACAGCGGCCTCATGCGCGCCGTCGACAAGTTCGATTACCGCAAGGGGTACAAGTTCAGCACGTACGCCACGTGGTGGATCCGGCAGGCGATCACGCGCGCCATCGCCGACCAGGCCCGCACCATCCGTGTGCCGGTTCATATGATCGAGGCGATCAACAAGGTTTCCCGGGCGGCACGGAAGCTCGTGCAGGAGCAGGGACGCGATCCGACGCCGGAAGAAGTGGCGAAGAAACTCAACTACCCGGTCGACAAGGTGAAGAGCGTGATGAAGGCGAGCATGGAGCCGATTTCGCTTGACCGTCCCATCGGGGAAGATGAGGATAGTAACCTGTCCGATTTCATCGAAGACACCGGTGCCGCCTCGCCTGCGCAGACAGCGGCACACGCGATGCTCCGCGAGCAGCTCACGAAGGTTTTGAGTACGCTCACGCGGCGCGAGGAAAAGGTCATCCGGCTTCGCTTCGGTCTCGGCGACGGGACTCCGCGCACGCTCGAAGAAGTGGGCACGATATTCAACGTGACGCGCGAGCGCGTGCGGCAGATCGAAGCGAAGGCGCTGAAGAAGCTCCAGCACCCCAGCCGGGCGAGAAAGCTCAAGGGATACACGGACATCATATAAGGCCCCGGTATGGTTTCACGGCCCAAGCCGGAACCCGGGGCCGTGAGCGACAGCGGGGCCCATAGCTCAGGTGGTTAGAGCGGCCGGCTCATAACCGGCTGGTCCTAGGTTCGAGTCCTAGTGGGCCCACCACCCTCAGAATACCTGATCCTGGGGATCTGGCACTGATACCTTGTCGT
>CAZYCB010000049.1:0-5933 GCA_964645735.1 uncultured bacterium
CTTCGATGGTAAATATCTCGACGAGCACTTCGGAATCTATGTTGGCGATCTTGAGGCTCGAGTCGCCGCGGCTTGTCCGTATGGGATTCGGGTACACGTACACCTTCGCGAGCCCTTTGCTCCTCTCTTCGAGCGACGAAATGTCCAGCTCCGAGAGTCCGTTCGCCGTGGCGATGTAGAGAAGATCTTTCGTCGGGTGGAGCGCCAGCCTCTCGCATGCCGCGTCGACGAGGGGGGACACCGCGCTCGTCGGGAAGTAGAGGCTCAGCTCCGCCTGCCAGGCGGTCGGCGTCGTGAACGGCGTGATGTCGTTGTAGTCGTCGCGGGCGATGCGGTCGAGGCCGAGCTCGGTGGCAACCCAGAGGTTCTCGTCGCGATCCAGAACGACGTCGATCACTTTGCTTCCGAGAAGGCCGACGCCGACTCCCTGGTCGCGAGGCGTGTACGCCAGAGATTTCCCCTCCTGATACCGGTAGAGACCGACGTCCGTTCCTATCCACAGCACGCCGTCGGATCGAAGGGCGAGCGAAAGGATGTTCGTTCCGCTGGAGATCCCGTCGTCCGCTCCCACGCTTGCGACCGTCGTCCATGTGTCATCGGAGAGGTCGAAGAGATGCGCCTCGTCGAAGCCCCCCGTCACCCATCGCTGCACGCCGTATGTTCTCACGGCGACGTACGCGACGCCGCCTTCGCCGAACGCCACATCGGAGACGTTTCCCCCCTTCATGCCTCCCAGCTCCCCCGACGGATCCGTGCTCGTGGGGTTCACCTGGCGCCACGCGGTGTTGTCTCGGTTCAACATGTTGATTCCCCACCACCCCGGTGCATACTTGATGTTCTCCGCGGAGAGGAACCACCGGTTGCCCGCCGGATCCTCGACAGCGTCCTGTATGAGAAGCGAGCCCAGGCCGTCTTCCCCACCCTGGCCTATTCCGTAGTGGAGCCACACGTCGTTCCCGTAATCCGTATCGAGCTGGTCCTGGAGCCCGTCGATCTGCAGATTGTCGGCCGGGTAGGACAGCGTGCAAAACCACTTGTATCCCTGCGAATCGGCGATGAGCGCGAGGTTGAACGGCGATGTCATGTTCGTGTCGCCGGTGGCCAAGTTGTAGGCGAACCAGCCGCCCGACGGCGTGAGTTTCGCGATCCCGAAGTTCGCGGTCGACACCCACAACGACTCGTCCGTGTCGAATGAGAGTCTGAGCAGCGTGTTCATCGGGATCCCGTTGAACGGGATTTGACTCACTGCGGAACCGTCGAAATAGAGCAGATGGACGCCCCGCCGCGCGCTTGGCTGCCCGGCGCCGAAATACGCGGTGCCGCCCGGCATCGGCAGTATGCCGCGTATTTCCGAGGTCCGGTTGTTCAGATCGTACTTGGTGTAGTAATCGAAAATCGCGTACTGCGTCCAGCCCGACCCGTCGTTCGTTGAAACCCGTGCACGCGAGCCGGCCCAAAGCCTCGTCCCGTCGAAGGATAGCGAGAACACGGGCCTCGGACTCGTTTCGAGCTGAGTGAACGTCCATGCCTCCGCGCCGTCGTCGAGATCGAGGCGCGCGACGCCGTTCTCCGTTCCCGCCCAGAGCGAGGTGTCGTCCCGCACGAGCGAGAACGCGGCGAAGAGCGAGTCCCCCGCGTTGCGGATGAAACCGAACTTGTCGAGAGACACCACTCCCCCATCCGTCGCCATCCACAAACGATCCCCATCGGGAAGGACCGCGTGAACGACGTCGCTTGGGAGGCCGCTTCGCTGGAAGAACCGCGATCCGGGCCAATCTTTAACGATGAGACCCGCCCCGTTCTCCGTCGCGTACGCGAGGGTGTCTCCCCACGCGGCGAGATCCGTGATCCGGTCGTCGGAGAGCCCGTGGAAGGTCGAGCTGAGCGGGGTCACCTCGAAACCGCCGTTTTTCTCGTCGAGACGCGCGACGCCCGATCTCTCCGTGCCGACCCAGAGGCGTCCCGCTTTGTCGAAGGCCAGGCACGTAAGGTAGTTGGACGGGAGCCCCATCGTGTTCGTGAACTGCTCGTACGTGCCGTCGGACAATCGATAGACGACGAGACCGCCCGTCGTCGCCATGTAGAGCTTGCCGTCGTGAAGAGCGACATCGGATACGAAACTCGGATCGACGTAGCTCGTCCACTTTCCCGCTCCCCCCGCGGCGCCCGGCAGAAGCAACAACGCGAACAAAACGTACCGGAGAGTGCTGGTGAATTCCTTCGACAATGCGGATCTCATCGGCTGCCGTCTCTCTCTGCGCTCATTCGGGCGCATCAGCTCCCATCGGTCACCACGGGACTCCGTTTGCTCCCCGACAGGATGTTCCCGAACGACGTCATCAAGATCTTGAGGTCCTGGACCAGCGCCCAGTTCCTCACATAGTTCGCGTCCTGAGCGAGGAGATCTTCGATGGAGATCTCCTTGTCCCGGCCCACCCGCCAATAACCGGTGACACCGGGACGAACGTCGAAACGGAATCTCACGATCCTCTCGAGCGCACCGGCGCCCGCCGAGGGGAAAGCATACGGTCCGACCATGCTCATCTTTCCCGTAACGACTAACCAAAAGAGGGGTAAATTAACGATATCAGAGGGACCGTCGGAACTCCCGTCGCCGGCTACAGGCATCACGAAGGGTTTGCCGCCCAGGCCGAGCCTTTCCTGTCCCTTGAAAGGCACACGGCCCCGGAGCGAAGCGTAGGCGAAGTATACCACGAAGACCGGGGCCGAAACCACGAGAAAAACCAGACCGAGGCCGACGTCGAGCGCGCGCTTCACGAGCCTGTCGAGCGCGTAACGCGTGTCCCTGCGGTACGTGATGACGGGACGTCCCGCGAGATCCGAAACGGCGGCCTGGTGGATGACGAGCCCGGAATAGTCGGTGAGAACGGTCACGTCGAGAACGCGCCTGCGGCCCATCATCACGAACTCGGCGATGCGGTCGTCCGACACGACGTTGGGAAGGAATACCAGCTCCTGTATCCGATAGCGGCCGACGATGTCGTCGAGCTGGGCGACCGAACCCAGGCTCCCGACGCTCTCGCTGTCCCTCGATTCTTCCGCGGTCACCACGCCCACCACGTCCACACCGAGCGACGCGTCCGAGACGAGCCTTGCTTCGAGCTCCCTCGCCTTCTCCATAGGGCCGACGATGCACACGCGCTTGAGATCGATCTTCTGCGAGAGGAGAGCGCGGTGGAGCTTGCGGATCACGGCGCGCGCCGACCAATCGTAGAGGATCGCGAAGGGGACGAGAAACGCGACGACCATCCGCGAATACGTCCGTATCCGGCTCAGGTACGTGCTCGTCATGAGCAGGATCGACGCGAACACGATCGCCCGGACGATCTTGAAGAACTCGTCCACCGGCGCCGTTTCGCGCCTCACGCGGTAGAGACCCGCGGCGAAGTACGTGAACACGAAGAGGAGGTTCTCGAAGAAAACGAAGCCCTTGTACGCCCCTATCGAGAAGATCGGATTCGTGAAGATGCCGCCGAGGGCGAGGCGCACGTAGTAGGCGGAGACGAACGCAAGGTTGAACGCGGCGATGTCCACGACGAGGAACAGAACCGTCTTGATCACTTCTCTGTACTTTTTGATCAGGTAGAACACCGGGTTCCACTTGTCGTAGTAGCGGATGAGGCTCGCCAGATGAGCGATGACCGAACGGTTGATCACCGACTGCGCGCTCTCACGAGCGTAGTTGTGGACCACGATGGACTCGGGGTAGTAGAAGATCCTCCAACCCTTCTGCTTCATCCGGTAGCACCAGTCCACGTCCTCGAAATAGAGGAAGAATCTCTCGTCGAGCAGGCCGACCGACTGAACCGCTTCCCGGCGGACGAGCAGACAGGCGCCGAGTATCCAGTCGACCTCGCGCGTCGTCGTGTGGTCGAAGTCGAGCATGAGGTGCTCGGCCACCGCGCGGGAGTTCTTGAAGATCTTGCCGAGGATCGTGCGGCGAAGTACGAGGACCCTCCACGTATAGAAACGGCGGCAGGAGTACTGGATGCTCCCATCCTCGTAGACGAGTTTCGGACCGACGATCCCCGCCGACGGGTTGTTTTTCATGAAATCGACGAGCTTCTCGATCGAGTCGGGCTTCAAAACCGTGTCCGGGTTGAGGACGAGGAAGTAGTCGCCCCGCGCCTCGCGAATCCCGACGTTCACACCCCGTGAGAAGCCGACGTTTTTCCGCCCGGCGATGAGTTTCACCCAAGGGTAACGCTCCCTCACCATCGTGGGCGTACCGTCCGAACTCGCGTTGTCCACGACGACAACCTCTGTCGCGTCGAAGAGGTTCTGCCGCTTGAGCGACTCGAGACAAGGCGCGAGGACCGCCCGGCTGTTGTAGCTCACGATGACGACGGATACTTCCATTCCAACCATCAGTCTTTCCGGAAATCTTTGTAGAGCGATTCGAGCCGGAGCTTCCACACGAGAAACACCGCCTCGAAAACGATCCGACGGGACATCTTCGAAGCCCCGGCGGTGCGGTCGACGAACACTATGGGAATTTCCTTGATGCGGAAACCCTTCTTCCACGAGATGAAGTTCACTTCGATTTGAAAGGAATAGCCGTCGCTCTTGATCGTCTCGAGCGGCAGGCGCTCCAGCACCTCTCGCCGGAAACACTTGAACCCCCCCGTAGCATCCTTGAGCGGCATTCCGGTGACGACCCTCGTGTACATGTTCGCCCCGACGCTCAAGAAGAGCCGCGAGAGCGGCCAGTTGACCACGGTGACGCCGTTGAGATAGCGGGAACCGAGCACGAGGTCCGCTTTTTCGATCTCTGTGAGGAAATGAGGAATGGCGCCGGGGTCGTGCGAGAAGTCGGCGTCCATTTCGAAGATGTACTTCACGTCCGACCGGGCGAGCGCCCATTTGAAACCCGCTATGTACGCGCTTCCCAGGCCGAGCTTCGATGGGCGATGGATGACATGGACGCGGTCGTCTCTTTTTGACAGCTCGTCGATGAACTGGCCCGTTCCGTCGGGCGAGTTGTCATCGACAACGAGAATTCCAAGCCTCGGGCCGATGGCGAGGGCCTGGATGCTCCCGATCAACGCCTCGATGTTATCGCGTTCGTTGTACGTCGGGATGATGATCAGCGCTTCCAACTGAGCCTCCCGCGCAGAGCCAGTCCGGCGGATGCCGCGAGAACGACGAGCACTACAGCGAACGTCGCGACGGAGATCGCGAGCCCTCGTTTCAACAGGGTCGCGTCGTAACGAAACACGATCTCGTGATCCCCCGCCGCGAGCGCAACGGCCCTGAGGAGGTAGTCGGCCTTGAGCACCTCCCCCGCCTTGCCGTCCACGAAGACCTTCCACCTCGGGTAAAACACTTCGGACAGAACCAATATAGCAGGCGACGGGAGTTTGGCGTCCACACGAATTTCGTCGAGGGCGTAGCGCGTGATTTTCGCCTCCGCTCCTGCTTTCGACACCGGCCTGACGCCCGGCTCCCCCTCCAGGAGAACCGTCTCGGAAAGGTCGATCCCGTTCGATGGAAGCGTCGGGAGCAAGGCGAGAATCTCGTCCGGCTCGAGGGCGAGGTATCGGTCGACGAAGAACAGACGGGCGAGCGCCCGCGTGTTCTCGTACACGCAGCGCTTTTGACCCTCGAAATCGGCGCCTTCCCACACGAGCTTGAACGCCGGGACGTCCGGGAAGGGGTGCGACGTGACAACGTATCGGGCGTTCATCACATCGATGAGGTGGTAGTTCGATCTCTGAAGCGCGATCTCGAGCGCATTGATGAAGTCCGCGTAGATCGAGAGCTTCGCGGGGTGGTATCCCCCGAGCGACGAGATTCCGAAATTCATGTAGCGGTTCGTCGCGAAATCGCCCCCGATCAGCGGGGCCGACGGATGGAACGCGGGAAAGACGCGGAAAAGGCCGTCGTCCCCTCCGGGCACCGTTTCGCCGGAG
>CAZYCB010000050.1:0-1972 GCA_964645735.1 uncultured bacterium
AGCCAAGCGAGGGAAACGTGAGCAGCAAGAGTTCGATCGCAATCTGAATGATCGCCGCACTGTGCGCGTGCAGTTTTGGCGTGGCCGTTGCCTAGGAGGCTACGACACACAACATTACCGCGCAAGAAGTGGCCGAGGCGCTGGCCGATCCACCCGCAACGATCACGCATTTCGACGCGTCCTACCGGGCTTATTTCGACGTCGGGCCTTTGGACAAACACAATCACGAGTTTTGCCTGAACGGTGCGGGATTCTTCAATCTGCCGAACAACACTTCCGTGATGTACCGGGCATACCTGCCGCTGTACATCACCGATTTTCCTTTCGATGACTCCGGCGTAGGAGACCTGTTGCTGTCCGCCTATTGGGTACCCAACAAGGGCACTTTGATCTTCGGACCTGGTGTCGCGCTCATGACTCCGACGGCCTCCGAGGATTATTACGGGACGGGGAAATGGTCGGCCGGGCCGACTCTCGTGCTTGCCAAGAGAGTCCCCGGCAAATACACGATCGGTGGCTTGCTCACACACGTTTGGTCTTTCGCGGGGGATAGCGACCGCGATGACATCAGTATGTCCACCATCCAGCCCGCCATGACGTATTTCCTGGGTCATGGCACTCCCCTCACTCTCGCATCGGAAACGACGTACGATTGGACGGCCGATGAAGATGGCTGGCAGGTTCCGCTGACGCTCGCCGCAGAACAGATCCTGCCGCCGTTCGGATATTTCTTCGTTGGCGTGAGCGTGGGTGCGAGCTACTACATCGAAAAAGGCGACTTCGCTCCCGAATGGGATTTGCGCGGAATGGTGTCGGTTGTGTTCCCCTGAGCCTGACCGCGACGGCGATCCGCCTGCGGATCGCGACACTGAAATCAAAGAGGGCCGCCCGTGAAGGCGGCCCTCCCCTTGACCCCCCAACGCGAAGCGGTGTTCCTATTTTATCAACACGGCCTTTGTGGTCAACGCGGTCCGGCCTGCAGTCAGGCGAACGAAGTAAACGCCGCTCGCGAGACTGAGTGGGATACTAACATGCTTCAATCAAGCTGTCGTTGAGCGCAGTCAGGCAGCCTATTGACCCGCCTCAAGAGCCCTCCGCGAACCCCGGCAGGGACCTCCTGAACACGGTTGTCCGCCGTCGGCTCATCTCGCCAAAATCGTGAAAATCCTCAGATTCTGCCCGGTCCCCACGCCGCGTCCCCCAGGGCCGGGGCAGCTGCGCGGTAAACTCACGTCGCCGCGGGAAGCTCGCACCGGTCGCCAACAGATCATGCCGCTCCGCAACACGTAAGCATTCGGAACAATCGGTAGCGCACCGCACGAAGATTTCACCTGGATTGCGGGTTGTGGCTGGACTTGGCCACATGTCTTCGATTTTGCGGCCATTCCTGCATAAAGCCGATGCGCTCGAACGAGCGTGGTTTTAGAGAGCGAAGGGGGTTAGATCATGACTGAACGAACTCGGGTACTGCTGTACCTATTGCTCGCCACCGTAGTGGTGGCGTCCTGCTCGGGACGACCGTCTCCACTGGATCCGGCGTCGAGCGACACCCAACCGGCGCTGTCGGTCACTGCATCCGGCTGTCCCACCGTCGATGAGGTGGCCGCCGAGGTGAAGTCGGTTGTGCAACAGGCGTGTCCCGCGGATGCCGTTTACAAAAACAACGGAGAACGGAATAAGTGCCGCCGGGAGGCGTTCGACAACGCGATCCATCCGTACAAACCCTGCTTCAACCCAGGTCAGATCAGCTCGATACGGAGGCTCGTGATGCACGCGACTCCGGGAACGCACGTGAGGGACGGCGGCGATGAGATCCACGACGAACCCAATCCGGGCCAATAAGCCGGCGCCGGACGTGATCCACCAGCATTCGCCTACGGCTTGAGAAGAGCCGCCGACACCCCGCCGCTTACCGCCGGGAAGAAACGACTTTCCGGCGCAACTCGCCCGTGGTTTTAATCGTATAGATCGA
>CAZYCB010000051.1:0-2523 GCA_964645735.1 uncultured bacterium
GATGAAACGGGTGCATGGTCCCTCGCATTCTCTGCAAAACGGGTCGTTCTCTCTCACGTGGGTTCCGATCCCCCGACGACCATGACATTGGAAAGGCAGCCATGACCGAAACTCTTCGCGATCGCCGCCCCGCCCGGTCGAGCAAGACGGCGCTGAGAAAGACGCTGCTTGTCGCCGGAATGTGCGTGCTCATCGTTCCCGCGCTCACCGGGTGTTCGAAAACGAAGCTCGCCGTGGGCGCGATGGGCCCTATTCTGGAAAACACGAAACTGGCCGCGCTCGCGTCCAACGACATACGGACGTTCGCCACAGGGGCCCCCTCCAATCTCCTCCTCATCGAAGGCCTCATCAGGACGGAGCCTGGCAAACGCGACCTCCGCGTCACCGCGTCGATGTCCTATTTCAGCTACGCGTTCTTGTTCGACGACCCGGCGGACGAAGGGTACGCCTCGATGCTCTATCTCAAGGGTCTCGAGCACGGCAAGGCCGCTCTTTTTCAGAACGAGAAGATGCGCGCGGCGTGGGACAAGCCGTACGACGGATTCGTCGAAGGGACGACACACCTCGCCGCCAAGGATCTCGAGGCTGCCGTGTGGACGGTCGCGAACTGGTCGCAGTTCATCGCGTCCCATCTGGATTCCGCTCGAGTCCTCACGCAGATACCCCGTGTGGTCGCCCTTCTCGAGCGCGCGATACAGATCGACGGCACGTTTCTCGAGGGCCTGCCCTACATGATCATGGGGAGCCTCCACGCGTTTCGACCGCCTCTCATGGGCGGTGACCCCGAGGCGTCGCGGCAAAACTTCGAGGCCGCGCTCGCGGTGTCGGAGGGAAAGTTTTTGTTGGCCAGCTACTTCTATGCGAGGTTCTACTGCTACCGCGTCCAGGACGCGGACGAGTTCGAGAAGAGGCTCACCTACGTTCTCGAACAGCCGGACACGATCATGCCGGAGTACCGGCTCATGAACGCCATGGCGAAGCAGCGGGCGGCACGTCTCTTAAAGGAGAAAAATGAGCTTTTCTAGACATCTCCCGGCGTACAGATCGAACATCTGGTTCGCGGTTCTCCGGGCTGCAATGCTCGCGGCGGCGGCGGTCGTATTCCTCCGCCCAGCGGGCGTCTCTGCGCAGTCGCCGCCGAAAACGCAGATCAAGTTCGCCACGCTCGCTCCCGATGGCAGCACGTGGATGAAAGTGATGCGCGCCATCGACGTCCAGGTCCGCGCGGAAACGGGCAACCGGCTCGGATTCAAGTTCTACCCGGGCGGCGTGCAGGGCGACGAAAAGGACGTCCTGAGAAAGATACGGAACGGCCAGATCCACGGCGGCGGCTTCACCGGAAACGGACTCGGCGCGGTCGCCCCGGAGTACCGCGTGATGGAGCTTCCCTTCATGTTCAAGAACGTCGAGGAAGTCGACTACGCCCGGGGCGAGCTCGAGGCCTACATCGTCGATACGTTCAAGCAGAAGGGATTCGTCTTTCTCGGCTGGGGAGACGTAGGCTTCGTGTACCTCTACTCGAACAGTCCCATCGCATCGCCCGATGACCTCCGGCGCGCGAAGATGTGGACGTGGTCGGGAGACCTCCTCGCGGAGATCTTCTTCAAAGCCTTCAACGTGTCACCGATACCGCTCGCGCTCCCCGACGTGCTGACCTCGCTGCAGATGGGAGTGATCGATGCGGTGTACTCGTCGCCGCTCGCGTGCGTGGCCGTCCAGTGGTTCACGCGCGTGAAGTACGTCACCGATGTCCCGATCACGTACGGGTTCGGCGGCCTTCTCGTCTCGGAAAAGGGCCTCAAGGACGTGTCCCCTGCGGACCTCGAAACGCTCAAGCGGATTTGCCGCGAACAGACGAGTATTCTCGTGGAAAAGACGCGCCGCGAGAACGCCGAGGCGGAGAAAGCCATCCTCGCGGAAGGCGTGAAGCTCCTCGAGGTGCCCGCGGACGCCGAGACGGAGTTCTTCTCCACGGCGCGCGCCGCCTGGAAAGAAGGCGTCGGCCGGCTCTACCCCGCGGACCTTCTCGAGCTGGTCGTACGGGTAGACCCTTCCCGCCCCGCGGTTATGCGTGTTCTCGACGGCGACGAGCGAGGTCACCGGATGGTGAATGTTCTCGGGCCTTATCGCTCCCTCCAGGGCTCCGAGCGGAAGGAATCCGCCGGGGCCGTCGAGGGAGTCTGGATCCAAGCCAACAATACCCCGACCTTTCACCCGGCGGGCACGGTGTCCAACTTCGCGACCATCCTCGTTTCGAACTCGTGGGGCACAAACAAGATCACTCTCGCGATAACGGGGAGGATCAAGGTGACGGAGCTCTAGGGAGGCGCGGCCTAGCCGGAGGCCGGCCGGCCGATCTTGCGGAGGAGGCCGCCCAGCTCGCAGGCGGCGGAGATATGGAACCGCGCGCCATGCCGGGCCGCCGCCTGGCCGAGCGCGTCCTTTTTCATCCCCGCGGCGAAGACGATGATCGGGAAATCCTTTCCGGTGCCGCCGGCGCGGAGAGTTCCGAACACTTTGACA
>CAZYCB010000052.1:0-2723 GCA_964645735.1 uncultured bacterium
GAGCGATTTCGGCCGTCCCCCGGCTTTTCCGAGGGCCGGTTGGAGAACTGCCATCGCGCGCTTCATCGATTCCGCGCCCATGACGAGCTCGGGAAGAAAGAGCGTGCCCTCCTCCCAGAGGCGGCCTACCTCCTTGATTCCCTTCACGAAACCCTTCTCGATGACCTCGAGGGGCGGGTATTTCTTGTCGAGCGCCTCGCGGGCGAGCTTCTCGGCCGCGTCCGCGTCGCCGTCGAGCACCGCCTTTGCGCAACTGTTGAGGAATGCCTGCATCAATATCCTCCTTACGCTATGGTAGATTTGTAGATTAGCCGTCTTGGGCCGCGAAATCAAGGGGGTTTTCTCGGCGCATAGGAACCTCCGAGCGGGGAATCCTTGACCCGCTTCCCTGGCGATTTCGGAACGCTCTATGCTCATGGGCAAGATAGCGTGTCAACTTCCTCGGCGCGCAGGAGCTTGAACTATGAAGACGAGAGTGCTGCCCATATTGCTGCTGGCTCTTCTGTCCGGATGCGACAGGGACAGTGTCGCGCCAGCGCCCGAATCCCCGGCTCCAGAGCTGGGGTCCATCGAAGACGCCATTGTCAGGGCCAACTGTCTTACCGTGCAGGCCGCCGCGGAGGAGTTCACCCGAGAGAACGATGAAGTCTGCCCAATGGATGTGGGCGCGGACTGCACGCCCACAGGTTTTACATTGACTGATTTCCTGCCCGACGGATCGCTTCTTGAGAATCCTTACACCACGGCATGCTCAGAGCCCCTTTCCGGCGAGGCCGCCTGTCCCGGGGAGGCTGGGTATGAATCGGTCGAGGAGAACGGGATGAGCGTGGGGTACGAGATCACGGGGGTAGGGGCCTTGGCGGGACAGCAGATCGTCAAGTTGACCGATATCGACTCTCCCGAAGGAATCGTAAAGAGAAACTGCCGGCTACTCAAGGAAGCCCTCTGGTATTTCTGGGCGACCAACAATGATGAGTACCCCGTCGACATCAATTCGGACACGACTTCCACCGGAGAGACGGTGCTGTCTTTCCTCTATGGCTACACTCTTGAGAACCCGTACACCGGCGAACCCGTTCGTCTCGTCAACGGCCCCGCATTCCTGCCCGGAGAGATAGGTTACGAGGCCATCTCCGCTGGGGATACAGTCTATGCGTGCAAGGTCACCGGCGTCGGCGAAAGCCCGGGGCGCGTCGTCTTCGAACACAGACACTCCCGGCTGGAAGAGGAGGGGAGAGTAAGTGGTTGGTGTGACATACTGAGATCCGCGGCGGAAAGGTTTGCCGCCTGGAATGACGGCAAGTACCCCAGAGACTTGGACTCGGATATCAGCAATGACGGGCACACGCTTCTGGATCTTATTCAAGGCTATTTTCTGAATCCTTTCACCCAATCCCGGACTGAGCCGCGGATCGGAAGAGCCGTTAACCCGGGAGAGGTAGGATACCAACCCATGGACGGCGGCTGGGGATACGCGATCACCGGCGTAGGAAAAAAGCAGGGAGAGTTGATCTGGAAATATTATAGAACAACGGCACCCGTCGATACGATGGTGAGCTTCAATTGCACGATGCTGGCTGAAGTAGTAGAGAGATTCACATTCATGAATGGTGGCATTCCTCCGAAAGATATAGATCGGGATACGACGCTTTCGGGCAAGACGATCATCGACCTGCTTCCTGCAGGCATTCCCGTGTTGAATCCTGTTACCCGGAAGCGTACGGAACCTCAGGATCATGCTGCGGCATACCCCGGACAGACGGGATATCAATTTAGTAGTTCTGACGAATATTACGCCTATATCATAACGGGCATCGACGAGAAGGGCGCATACATCTATCGCACTCACAAGTATATCGCCAGGAATGCTGCGGCAGCGGTCTCGCCCGCCATTCAGTCGGGACGGCCATGAGGTCCCTTGCTAATTCACGATAGTGGCCGAGATCTTCGCGCCGAGCAGGTCCTCAAGCGTCGTCGGATACTTTATCCGCTTGCCGATGGCGACGGCGTCATCGAGGGAATAGCCCCGGTGCCTCGATAGATACGCCACCCATAGATACGAGACGCGCCCCGCGCTCAGGCAATGGATGAACGCCTTCCCCGTGTGCGAGTTGAGCACAATGGCAAATGTATCGCCCACCTGCGGGCGGTAGCTGGGTTTTTCCCCGAGCGGGATCGAGACGTAGTCCATGCCGAACTCTCGCGCGAGATTCTCCTCGTTGAACGCGGTCTCGGCGAAATCCTTGTTCTCCTTCGCGGAGCGCAGGTTCACCACGAGGGTCACACCCTCCGACTTGAGCCATCTGAGTGTCTCGAGCGTCGGCTGGCCGCCGAAATAGAAGTTCGTCGACCTGAAGAGGTCCTTTTTCCCCTCGACCTTATAGACGCTGTCGATCGGCGCCGCGACCAAGGCGGCAAGCAGGCTCATTCTCCTCATGACGCACCTCTCTTTCTTGATGCCCCAACTAGCGGGTGACGCTGATGGGGTCCCCGCGTGGCGCGCAGCTCGCGGTGCGAGCGAGCACGCGCGGGGTAGAATCAGCGGCAGGACCCGCGTATCGAGCGAGCGCCTGCGGGGTGCAACCAGCGACAGGCCCTGCGTATCAGGCATGATAAAGGCCGGGTGCCCAGGGTACCTCCAACACCGGTAAGGCCGACATACCCCCACGAAGGTCGACCTTAATCGGAGGTGGTCACCCGGCCTTAATACAGGGGGCCGGGGG
>CAZYCB010000053.1:0-2646 GCA_964645735.1 uncultured bacterium
CGTTGCGCCTGCTTTACGATGCCGATTTCTTTTGTGTTCATCCGGGTGATCGTTGTCCCGTCGTCGTCGGTAGAAGTTTCCGAGACATAGCCGCCTTTGGTCTTGATCCCGCAACCCAAAAATACCAGCGCGGCGACTGCTACGACGGTGGTCGAAAACACGTGGCTCCAGATTCTCATGGTGAAACCCCCACAACAAAAGACAGAGTGAAACGGGAATTCAGCCTGAACGTCACTCGGGAATGATATCGGCCTGGTGGCCAACCCGCAATAACGGATTGCCGCGGCTGACGGATGCCGCCCCGGGACCAGCCGCTCCGGGCGTCAGACGTCCTACCCTCCGAGCAACTACGTGCTTTGAAGGGCGTCTCGTTCCTGGTACAATCCCTTGTGGTGCAGACAGCCTTCCGCAGTTAACGCTATCTTCATGCCGTGCACCGATCTTTCCGGAGGCCCTGGATGATCGGTCGAACGATTTCTCACTATAAGATCCTCTCCAAGCTCGGCGAGGGCGGGATGGGTGTGGTCTACAAGGCCGAGGACTTGAAGCTCCACCGGTTCGTCGCTCTCAAGTTTCTCCACCCCGATCTTACGCGTGACGACGAGGCCAAAGCCCGGTTCATCCACGAGGCCGAGGCGGCCGCCTCCTTAAATCATCCTCACATCTGCACGATCTACGAGATCGACGAACACGAAGATCAGTCGTTCATCGCGATGGAGTTCATCGAGGGGGAAGGCCTCAAGGACCGGATCCAGAAGGGGCCGCTCCCCATCGATGATCTTCTCTCTCTCACGATCCAGATCGGAGAAGGGCTCCACGAGGCGCACGAGAAAGGGATCGTCCACCGGGATATCAAGCCCGCCAACATCATGGTGACCGCGGACGGCGTGGTCAAGATCCTGGACTTCGGGCTGGCCCGGTTAGGGACCCAAACGAAGATTACGAAGACGGACACAACGCTGGGGACGGCGGCGTACATGTCGCCGGAGCAGGCGTCGGGGAAGGAGGTGGATCGCCGGAGCGACATCTGGTCGCTCGGGGTCGTCCTCTACGAGATGGTGACGGGAGTGAGGCCCTTCACGGGGGAATACGAGCCGGCAGTGGTGTATTCGATCTTGCACGATAACCCCGAACCGGTGACATCCCGGCGGAGCCAGGTGCCGATGGAGCTGGAGCGGATCGTGGGGAAGGCGCTCTCGAAGGATGCGTCGGGGCGGTACCCGCATGTCGAGGACATGCTGGTGGATCTCCGGGCGCTTCGATCGGCAACACAGACCCGAGCGGGCGCTCGACCTCAGACGGCCGCCGCGAAGGCCGGAAGAAACAGGGTGTTGATCGCTGGGGCCACGGTCGTAGTCGTCGCTGCTCTGGCGATCGCGATCGTCCCCCGTCTGTTCAAATCGCCACAGCCGCAGCAAAGTGCGCCTGTCACGGACACCCGGAAGATGATCGTCGTTCTCCCCTTCGAGAACCTCGGAGCGCCGGAGGACGAGTACTTTGCCAACGGGACGACGGACGCAATCACGGCACGTCTGGCGAGCGTGAGTGGGCTCGGTGTCATCTCAAGGCAGAGCGCGATCCAATACAAGAAAACCACGAAATCGATCAAACAGATCGGCGAAGAGCTGGGTGTGGACTACATCCTCGAGGGCACGGTGCAGCGCGAGAGGCCCGGGGATCCGGCGAGCCGTGTGCGTGTGATCCCTCAGCTCATCCACGTCGCGGATGACACGCATGTCTGGGCCGACACGTACGACGAGACCATGACGGAGGTGTTCCGCGTGCAGTCGGACATCGCCGAGAGGGTGGCGGCACAGTTGGACGTGGCGTTATTGGAGCCCGAGCGCCGAGCGATCGAGAAGAGACCCACCGAGAATCTCACCGCGTACGAAGCCTATTTGCGGGGGTGGGACTACTACTGGACGACCGGAGGAGTGGCCGATGCGGAACTGTCCGTCCAATTTTTTCAAAAGGCGGTCTCCACGGACCCCCAATTCGCCGAGGCGTGGGCTGGACTGGCATCGGCGTACCACGAACTGTACTGGAGTTACGACCGGCCGGAAGCGCTCGCGCATGCAACGGAAGCGGCGGCGCGGGCGGAGAGGCTCGCGCCCGATCTTCCCGAGACCCATCTTGCACTCGGACGCGTCGCCTACGCCCAACGCGACTTCAACAAAGCACTCGAACACTTCGAGAGGGCACAGCGTCTGCAGCCAAGCGGAGACGGGGCGCACTCCATCAGTTACACTCTGAGACGCATGGGAAAATGGCAGGATGCGTTGAAGTACTACGAGGATGCACGTCGGCTGTACGCGCGCACCTCTCCACTGTTCTGGTACGATCTAGGGTATACGAATACGTGTCTGCGCCGCTTCGATGAGGCCGAGCAGAACAACAACCAGGCTATCGCGCTGGCGCCACAGTCACCTGCCGGATACATCGGGAAAGCACTCGTTTCGTTGTTAAGAAACGGTGACGTGGATGCGGCCAAGCAGGTGATCTCGGAAATGTCCCGCCGGACGAACCTTGCCGATGCCGCAGAATTGGAGTTAGGCCAAGGGCTCGCGTGGGCGGGTGAGTACCGGCTATTCCCGAAAACCTTCACGAAGGCGTTCGATGCGTTCGAGTCGGGGCCCGTAGAACGGT
>CAZYCB010000054.1:0-2006 GCA_964645735.1 uncultured bacterium
ATGATAGACTTCCGGAGGATCCCTTCCGTCTGTTCGATGGGAACGGTCCGTTCCTCGTGTTTAGTTTCGCCGAACGCTTCTCTGAGCGTGTAGAGGTGGATATCCCTTTTCTCCTGGTCGATGATGCCGACGAACACCTCCTTGAAACCGAGGCCTTTCGACAGGAAGCTGTGGACCGAATCCACGATGCGTGACTCGTTCAGCGACGAGATGATCGTGAGGCTGATTTCCTTGAGGCTCAGGAGCTGGGTGTTCTTCTCCACCAGCTGGAAGTACTTATCCTCCAGCTCGGCGGTGACATCCTTGAGGCTTTGAAAGACGAGGTCGTCGATGTCGCGCGAGGCCACCTCTTCGGCGGTTGGAACGCTTTCGATGTGCGCCGCGCGCGCGCCTTCGATGATCGACCGGTAGCGTCCGCGCCTGATCCGCGTCGCGATCACCAGAAGGATTGTGGATACGGCGACGGCGACGGGAAGGAAGATCCAGAAGGATACCAAATTCGCCAGTACGCCGAAACCGACCGCGTAGACCAGTACGTGAACGGCCAGCTGTTTCTTAGAGAGGAATGACATCATTTCCTTTTCGGAGTCTACAACCCCGTTTTTCCCTGCGTCAAGAAGCCCTCGTCCGTCCACCCCGGCCCGGGCGCCCCGAAGCACCCCGTGCGGCCCCAGACACACCGCGACGGGAGCCTCAGAGGGTGAGGACGTCCGTATCGACGCCGAGCTCCGCCAAGCTTCTCTCGACTTCGCCGCGGTACACAGGATTCACGACGAGTACGGCATCCGGACGCGCCCCGATCAGTCTCTCCGACGCCACGATCCTCTGCCCACCTCCCGCAACGAACATGCCATGCTTCCTCGGATTCACGTCCACGACGTCTTCGACGAGACCCCCGACGTCGAAGGTGTTGAGAAACGTGATCCCTTTTGACCCGGCCCCCCAGACCGCCATCCGCTTCCCCAACGCCCTCATCTCGCGCAAACGACCCTCCCACCGCCTCACATACTCGCGGTATCCCGAAACGAACCCCTCGATCTCCTTCTGTGCACCGGGCCTTCCGTCGGCCGCTGGTCGACCCTCCCCGCACCCCACCGACTCGCCCGCCGCCAGAGATTCGGCGCAGAGATACTGCCCGGAAAAGGCCTCATAGACCCTCTCCACGCGGAACCCCGCCTTCGCGAGCGCGATCGCCAGGGACCGCGCCGTGAAATACGACGCGTGTTCGTAGATGATATCCCACACAAAACAATTCCGGAGTATGTACGAGCTATTCGGAACCTCGATGAATAGCGGCGTGCCGGATCTGTCGCCGATCGACCGCCGGACCGACAGCAGAAGAGCCGCAGGATTTTCCACATGCTCGAGCGTGTGACGGCTGAGGATGAAATCCGCGTGAACGTGGGAGTACTTTTCGGAGTAGTAGTCCTCGATGATCTCGATGCCGGATCGCTCGCCCGCCTCCGGCCCCGGGAAACTCGGGTCGAAACCCACGCCTCGGTTTCCCCCACCCGCGCAGAGGAGACGAAGAAAACTCCCGTCTCCGCACCCGATCTCCACGATCGTCTTGCCCCTAAGACCAAACCGTTCACTCAGGTCCTCGGCCAGCTCCGCGGCGTATTTTCTGAAAAGCGCCGAATGGTGCAGCGGGTTTTCGTAGCTCTTTCCGTAAGAGAGCTTCGAGGCGTCGAAGGCTACGTTGCTGATGAGTTCGCAGCGCCCGCAGAGGGCGAGAACGATGTCGCCCCGCGGACACTCGACGGCGCTTTCTCTTGTCGGGTGAAGAAAGTTCACGAGGGTGGGAACTCCCCGTGCCTCGTAAAACACGGCGAGATCCGAACCGCCGCACGCCCGGCAGGTGGGTCCCCTTGTCACTCCCCTATCAGCCATACCCCTCTCACACGGTTATGACGTCGCCCGCTACCCCCAGCTCACGCGCCGCCCGCGCGATTTCGTCCTTGTAGATGGGATTCATAACGATGATTGTTTCCGGTTTGAGCGCCTTC
>CAZYCB010000055.1:0-4479 GCA_964645735.1 uncultured bacterium
CGCCCACGGGCACACTTCCTCGCATATCCCGCACCCGCGGCAGAGATCCTCCTCGACGGCGCAGACGGGAATGTCGAAATCGCGGTTCCAAATGCGGAACTTCCCGTCTCTCTGCTCCATCGGGATCGCGCCGGTCGGGCAGATGTGAGCGCACGCGCCGCACGCCGTGCAGTCCTCTCCCACCATGTCGGGTCTCGGGCCGACGGCCTTCGACGTGCCCCGGCTCAAGGGAGCGATGGCGCCCACGCTCAGGTCCTGGCACACGCGCGTGCAAAGCCCGCAGAGCACGCACTTGTCCGCGCCGGCTTGCACGGGGAAAGGCGTCGAATCCACACCCTCGTCCCTGGCGAGTTCTCTCACTTCCTCTGCGCCGGGATACTGGGCCATGTAGAGCTCGAGCAGCGTCCGCCGCGCTTCTCTCACGCGCTCGGACCGTGTGAACACAACGAGACCGGGAGAGGCGGGATACAGACACGACGTGACGAGATTGGACCAGCCCTTCCAGTCGGCGTGCGTGACCTCGACGACGCAGAGACGGCATGCCCCGTTCGGTTCGAGCGAGGGGTGATGGCAGAGCGTCGGCACGTGGATCCCCATCGCCCGTATGTTCTCGAGGAGCATCGACCCCATTTCCGCTTCCCGGGGCCGGCCGTCGATCGTGATGTGGATTTTTTCTCCCATGATGCGAATCGTTTTCGTCAATCGGTAACGGGATCGCACGAGACCGCGCGCCGCGCCGGCTCTTCCCTATCGCGTCAGAATCGCATGGAACTTGCAGCTCGCCGCGCAGATGCCGCAGCGGTCACAAAGGGCTTCGTCGATGACATGCGGCTTTTTCTTTTCGCCGGCGATCGCTCCCGCGGGACACGCCCTCCCGCACACCAGACACCCCGTGCACAGATCGGGAACGACATAGTACGTGATGAGGTCGCGGCACACCCCTGCCGGACACCTCTTGTCGACGATGTGAGCTTCGTATTCCTCGCGGAAAAACTTCAGCGTGCTTCGTATCGGGTTGGCGGCGCTCTTCCCCAGGCCGCAGAGCGACGCGTCATCGAGGACGGTGAACAACCGCTCCATGCGGGGAATGTCTTCGGGCGTGCCGCGCCCCGCGCAGATGCGATCGAGTATCTCTTTCATCTGGAAAAGTCCCAGACGGCAGGCGGCGCATTTGCCGCACGATTCTTCGGTGAGAAAGGTCGTGAAGTACCGGGCGACGTCCACCATGCACGTCGCGTCGTCCATGACGATCATTCCCCCGGAACCCATCATCGATCCTTCGCGCGTGAGCGAATCGAAGTCGACGGGGAGGTCGAGCTTGTCCTCGGGGAGGCAGCCCCCCGACGGGCCGCCCGTCTGCACCGCCTTGAACTTTCTCCCGTCGCGTATGCCGCCGCCGATGTCGAAGATGATCGTCCGGAGCGTCGTTCCCATCGGCACCTCGACGAGCCCGGTGTTGTTCACCTTGCCCACAAGGGCGAACGCCTTCGTCCCCTTGCTCTTCTTCGTGCCGATGGACGCGAACCACTCCGCGCCCTTTTCGAAAATCAGAGGAACGTTGGCGAACGTCTCCACGTTGTTGAGCACCGTGGGCTTTTCGTGGAGGCCGCGCTCCGTCGAGCGTATGTATTTCGCACGGGGTTCGCCGATTTTGCCCGCCACCGACTGCATCAAAGCGGACGACTCTCCGCAGACGAACGAGCCCCCGCCGCGGCTGATCGAGATGTCGAACGAAAAGTTCGTGCCGAGTATCCTCTCCCCGAGAAGTCCCCAGCGTCTCGCATCCTCGAGCGCTTTCCCGAAACGCGCCACGGCGCGCGGGTATTCGTCACGGATATAGATGAAGCCGTCCTTCGCGCCGATGGCGTACGCGCCGACGAGCATCCCCTCGATCACCGCGTGCGGGTCGCCTTCGAGAATCCCCTCGTCCATGAAGGCCCCGGGATCTCCTTCGTCGGCGTTGCAGATGATGTATCGGACATCTCCCGGGGCGTCGACACACGAGCGCCACTTACGACCCGTGGGAAATCCGCCTCCACCGCATCCGCGAAGCCCCGAACGTTCCACCTCGGCAATCACATCCGCCGGCTTCATGGTCGTCAGCACCTTCGCGAATGCCGCGTAGCCGCCGCTTACGAAGTAATCGCGTATGTCCATCGGGTCGATGCGCCCGACGTTACGGAGAACGTTTCTCTCCTGCTTCGAGTAGAATGGAATGCGGTGGTAGTTGTCGACAGTGTGGTTGGTATCGGGTCCGTGATAGAGAAGCCGCCGGATCACCTCGTTTTTCAAAACCGTTTTCTCGACGATGTCCGCCGCGTCCTTCTCCTTGACCCGCGTGTAGATCGTTCCGGCCGGGTGAAAGACGACGAGAGGTCCCTTTTCACATAAGCCGTGGCAACCGGTCTTCTTGACGGCGAGTTCCACGGGATTCGATGCGCCCGCCTCCTGAAGCGCGCGCGAGAGCGCCTCGGCTACTTTCAGGCTGCCGCTGGCGATACAGCCGGTACCCGCGCAGACGATGATCGCCGGAGCGTCGAGGGGTCGTTCGCTCCGCAATCTCTCGCGGGTCTTTTCCAGCTCGTCGCAGTTGGCGAGCTTCTTGTGCGGCTTCGACTCCTTCGCACCCGTTTTCTCCGCTATACCGGCGGCGGATCCCTTGCACAACCCCTCCCCCGAACAGCATTTCTTGACTTCTTTCGAGAGTCTCGTCGGCGTCATCTCGCCGTGATATTCACGGTCGATGACGACGACCGGCCCCATCGCGCACGCGCCGACGCAGTGCACGGTGTTGAACGTGATTTCTTTATCCGGCGTCGTCTCTCCCGGTTCGATGCCGAGCTCGCGGCTGAGCTGGTTCACCAGAACTCCGGCTCCCCGCACGTGGCACGCCGTGCCCAGGCAGACCTCGACACGGTGCTTGCCCCGCGGCTCGAGCGAGAGCGCTTTGTAGAAGGAGGCGACGGAGTAGATCTGGCTTCTCGGAACGGCGAGCCACTCCGAGACGGTATTCACGGCTTCTTCAGGGATGTAATTGAGCGACGCCTGGATGTCCTGCAGGACCATGATGAGGCTCGAATGGTCGCGCGGGTAGCGGTGCAGGACTTCCTCTATGGCTGCCGCGGCGATGGTGCGGGGTGACATGCCGACTCCATGACTGGATAAAGCACCGACCCACGGCGCGCCGGATCCATTTTTCGGTGCAGACCACGCTCGGCAGCCGTAGGGTCGTTATGTGAAAACTTACACGAAATGACTCTCCAGCGCAACGTGGAGATGACTCGCCCGATCGTGTTTACCGAAAATACGTTATACGAAAAGCGGATTAGGGTCAACTAACCTCGTCGATACCGCTCTATCCCCACGAAAGACGCGCCCCCGCGTGCACCGGTGCTCCGGTTGTCTGACATCGATTGTCAGAAATCGTAACGCAGGCTGATCCCTTTGTAATCTCCGGACACGTACGCGCCCGCGTGAATCCCCGTTTCTTCGCTTTGCATCTGCTTGTCCTCGTGTGCGGATAGAACCTGCCTCGCGCACCCGTACCCGATGAGTCCGCCCACGACGATGTCCGAAAGCCAGTGCGCACCGAGGAGCATACGAGAATACCCCACAGCCGCTGCAGTACCGTACGCAAGAATCGGAACCGCCTTGTGACCCGAATACTGGTGGGCGATGATTGTGGCCGTCGCCCAGATCCCCGTCGAGTGCCCCGATGGAAAAGACCGAGGTTCCGCACTGCCGGCAACTTCGTCGTCGAACATCCCTCCCGGACCCGTCCAGTCGCTCGTTTCGCCGCCGGTCTCGCGGGGCCGTTCGCGCCCCGTCGATTTTTTCAAGATGAGAGTCCACGACGCCGACGTGACGAGCGCCTCGCATAGCATGACGCCCGTCTGTTGCTCGCGCCGCGAATGGCCGAGAACTCCGACGGCGAAGAACCCGATCACCAGCGGATACGACGAGCTGATATCCGCCAGGCTCGTCAACCGCTCCGCAGCTTGCTTCAGGCGGTCCCTTTCGGACATGTCGTCCGGGACGAGAAAATCGTACGTCGCCTCATCGGTCAGGAACAGCGTCCCCAAACCCGCTGCGCCGAGGAGGAAATCCACGGGTTCGTGCCATGCGAAACGGAAAGGAAACGTGAGCTGTGTGGAATAGTCGTGGGCGAAGTCCTTGGCGAGCCCGATGACAGCGTCGTTCACGTACTCCGTGTAGGCCGCGTCGAGCTTACCCTCTTCATGGCCGAGACGAAAAGACGACGACGACGAAAAGTGGTCTGCCGGATTCGTCGCGCCCGTCTGGGGGAAAAGGGAAGGACGATCCGACGGAGGCGTGGGCGGCGTCCCAATCTGCGAACCACGAAATTCCCCCGCTCTGGCCGAGACGGGAGAAGACACCCGGACAAACGCCACCGCGAATACGCCGAGTAGAGCAAGGCGCAGTAATGCCTTCGACAGAAGAATAGCCAAGAGCATGTGA
>CAZYCB010000056.1:0-2774 GCA_964645735.1 uncultured bacterium
GGCCGCATCGTCGTGGCGGGAGCGGACGACGTCGCCGTGACGCTCCTCGAATTCGATTCGAAGATCGGCGAACTTGCAGCAGCCGCCGGCAGATGCGAAGAGAGAATCTCGCGGCTGAGAGACCGGAGGGAGAGGCTCGAGAAGCGGAGGGTCGCCCTGGGCGAGACGATGACGGCGCGTCGCGCGCGACTCCGCGTGCTAGAGGAGGAAAACGGACGTCTCGTCGAGAACAGGCAGCAGCGAGAGGTCGAACTCGCCGTGGTGAGCGCGGGCATCGCGTCTCTTTCCGCGGCGCGCGCGGAGTTCGACGCGGAGTGCGAGAGCATCCACACCAGGCTGGAAACGGTGCAGGAACCCGCTCAGGATGTCCGCGGAGAGGGTGAGGAGGGCGGGGACCTTTCCGAACTCGACAAGAGGGCCGTGGACATCGAGCGCGAGAGGGATTCTCTCGGGGAAGTCGCCGCGAGGACGAGACTCGCCGTCGCCACGATGACCGGCGAAGTCGGCACCGCGCAGGAGAAGTGCAGGAACGCCGGGATGCTCGACGCCGAGCTCAGGGACCTCATCGTATACCGCGAGGAAGACGCGAAACGCTGCGCGGACGAAATCGAAACGGCGAAGGCGGAGATCGCCGAGGCGAGAGGCAAGATACAGGCGTGCCACGCCGACGTCGACAAGATCGAAAAGAACATCGACGAGGCGAAGTTGTTGCACGAAGAGATCAAGCAGTCCTGCGATCGGCTCGAAAAGGAACTCAGGGAACTCAAGGAGCAGAGGGAGAGCAAGAAGGAGAACGTGCAGAGGTGCGCGCTCGAGATCGCCACACGCGAGACGCGGATAAAGGACCTCATCGAGAAGGCCCGGGATAGCTTCAACCAGGACATCGAGGTGTACGTGAGGGACCGGAGCCTTTTCAACCCGGTCGAATGGGAGAAGCTCGACGCGGATCTTCTCGGCGAGCTGCGCCGCACGGTGGAAGCTTTCGGCCCCGTGAACATGCTCGCCCTGGACGAGTTCAATCAGAGGAAAGAGCGCTTCGACTTTCTCTTCAAACAAAAAGCGGACCTCGAGGAGGCCAAGGAAACGCTGGACCAGGCGATCCGGCGAATCAACAAAGAGGCGCGGCGGCGGATCAGCGAGACGTTCGATCAGGTCCGCGCCAATTTCAAGACGACATTCGTCACCCTCTTCGACGGCGGGGAAGCGGATCTCCTCTTCGAGGAATCCGACGATCCCCTCGAAGCGAAGATCAAGCTCGTGGCGAACCCGAAGGGGAAACGCCTCCAGGACATCTCGAGTCTCTCCGGCGGCGAGAGGGCTCTCGTCGCCCTGTCTCTCCTCTTCGCCATCTATCTCGTCAAGCCCAGTCCGTTCTGCGTTTTCGACGAAGTGGACGCCCCGCTCGACGACGCGAACGTCACGCGGTTCGTGAGACTTCTCAAGTCGTTCACCGACCGGACGCGGTTCATCGTCATCACCCACAACAAGAAGACCATGGAAGCGGCCGACTGCCTCTACGGGGTAACGATGGAGGAACCGGGAGTCTCCAAGATGATCTCGGTGCACATCGGCGACGTCGACCGGTTCCGCGAGAGAAGAGCGCCGCGCGAGAAGGCGGCCGAACCCGCTGAAGAAGTGTCCTTGCAGCCATAGCGATGTTCGATCTCAAGTCGAGACTGAAGAAGGCACGAGACGGTTTCGTGTCTCCGCTGAAGCAGATGTTTCAGCGAAGGCCGAAGTTCACGCTCGAAGACGAGGAAGAGGTCGAGGAGCTTCTCATAGGCTCGGACATGGGTGTGGAGGCCTGCGAGCGGATCATGGGGGGCCTCAGGGCACGGAAGGACGCGGACGATTTCCAGGGCTTCTTGAGGAGCGAGTTCATCGCCCTCCTCGCGGCCGGCGAGGACCCGCAGAGCGGCGGCCTCCGTGTGCCGAGAGCGGTCATCGTGATCGGCGTGAACGGCGTCGGCAAAACGACAAGCATCGCCAAGCTGGCCCACTACTACAAGAAGCTCGGCAAGAACGTGATTCTCGCCGCGGGGGACACGTTTCGCGCGGCGGCGCAGGACCAGCTGTCGCTGTGGGCGGAGCGTCTGGACATAGAGCTCATCGGACACAAGCAGGGCGGCGGCGACCCCGCCGCCGTTGCCTTCGACGCCTGCACGGCGGCGAAATCGCGCGGGTGCGACTACGTGATCATCGATACGGCGGGCCGCCTGCACACGCGGGTGAACCTCATGGAGGAACTGAAGAAGATTCGACGCGTGTGCGAGAAGGTGCTCGGCCCCGACGCGGTGGATTGTTACTTGACGCTCGACGCGACCCTCGGGCAGAACAGCCTCCAACAGGCGAAGGAGTTCGCGAAGAGCCTCGACACCAACGGCATCATCCTCACGAAGCTCGATAGCACGGCCAAGGGAGGGATCGTGATCGCCATCCGCCAGTCCCTCGGGATCCCCGTCCGCTTCATCGGTGTGGGGGAAGGGCTCGATGATTTCGCGCCTTTCTCGCCCGCCGAGTTCGTCGACGCGCTGCTTTCGTAGTTTCTTTTTGCGGCTCGTGCGCTGGAGGGTGGCCGCGAGCCCTGAGCTCCGCTTCCCTCGGCTCCCCGCCTTCGGGGGGCGATCCCCGGTCGCTCCCGCTACGGGCTCGCGGCCACCCTCCAGCGCACCCCCAGGCGCGTCAGTACCGAACCGGGATGCGGCTCGACAAGTAGCAGAAATCACGTAATATATGAGCCGAGACAACCTTCGGCGCGGGGTGCAAGTCCCCAC
>CAZYCB010000057.1:0-1749 GCA_964645735.1 uncultured bacterium
TAGCGCTCGAGGGTCATGGGTTCATTCCTTCGACCTGAAGACACGAGGAAAACAGTTCATATATTAACAATAATTGTTTTGCTTACAAGCAGTTTGTGAACGTGACACCTGATCGACCCTCCCGGGCTCGCACCTCTCAGGCACGCGGCGGGGATGAGCGATAGGGGTCTCTTTGCTATTGGGAGATTGTCGCCAAAACGCGACAGTTCACGGGTTTTCTGTAGCGATTTTGGGACAAGCCGAGCGAGCTCGATTGGACTTGCCCGCGGCGATACGGGGCGACGAAACCGCGGGATTCCCCCCAGACAGTTGTGTGAGTTCATGCCTCCCCCGTTGTTGGAAAGGACGTGGCTGAGAGACTGGTATTGATGCTGATGCGGCGATCGGCGCTCCAGCTCGTGCTTCTGGCGGCGATCGTCTCCCTCTTGTACACCACCCCTCGCGCACAGAGTTTCGAACTCGACCTCAACGACTTCCGCGATCTCGTAACCGACCTTCCGTGGGACACGCTCCGCGCTCCGATCGATCGCCTTCAACTCGGTCTCGATGCGAACGTCCCGAACTTCCTCGAGAGCGATTTCGCGCGCGATCGAGTGATCGAGGAGTACCTGCCGTACGCCGGTTTGCGGGTCACCTTTCGCGTGTCGCCCTCGGTGCGCTTCCAGAGCGAGGAGGTTCGCGAAGGGGTTTTCATACGGATGACGGAACGTCCGGTGGACTCGGTGGGCGTCGCCGTTTCGGTCGCCACGATAGACGACATCGCGCTGGAACGGTATGCCGAGACGATCCGCGAGGAGTGGGCGACGTCCACGAAGCGGGCGATCGCCACTCAAGACGCGATCACGGAGGAGAAGAAGGGTCTCCTCAACATCTCGATTCCGGTGGCGCTCCCCGGCGCCGTCGAGAAACTCATCGGGCAGGGCGAGAAGACGAACATCGACATATCGGGCCGCGAGAGCATCACCTTCGCGGGCGAGGCGCAGAAGGTGAGCCCGTTCTACGGCTCGGAGGGCCTTCAGAAGCAATCGCTCTTTCCATCTCTCGACATGAAGCAGGAGCTCGATGTCCGGCTGCAGGGTCAGATCGGCGAGAAGATAAACCTCCAGGTGGACCACACGAGCAGCGGTTCGCTCGATTCGCAGAACAGGATCCGGCTGAACTACACCGGATTCGAGGACGACGTCGTGAAGCTCATCGAACTCGGCAACACGTCGCTCTCGCTCCCCGGGACGGGACTGATATCCTTCGCCGCGTCGAGGAAGGGGCTCTTCGGGATCAAGACGTTCGCCCAGGCGGGGCCGGTGGACCTCACCGTCATCGCCAGCAAGGAAGAAGGCGAAGTGTCGCGGGCCTCGTTCTCCCCGCAGGGCGGACAGATCAGTCAAATGGAGGAGAACACGATCTCCGACAGAAACTTCATCGCGAACACGTATTTCTTCCTGGACCGGCCGCCCGACCGGCAGTACCCGAACCGGTTTTACCCTCCCAAAGAGGATTCGATCGATGTCTACAGGTCGGTCCCCGACTACCAGTCGACGACGAAGGGGACGACGTGGGGAGACGCGTACGTCGACGAACTAGGGCGCGGGGCAGGAATCGGCGAGGGCTATTTCGAGCATCGCCAATTCGAGCTCCTCACCGCTATCGACGACTACCGATTCGTTCTCGACGCCGAGACCGAGAGCGTGATCGGAATCGAACTCGTCCGGCCGATTTCCAAAGGGGAGGTCCTCGCGGTCGCGTACGTCA
>CAZYCB010000058.1:0-6243 GCA_964645735.1 uncultured bacterium
TTCTCGTTCTTCTACACGCCGCCGAAGGAGAAGGGACTCGAAGGCGCGATCGGTACGGCCGACCGGTATCGTTCGGACCAGCTCCAGTCCGAGGACGTCAAGCTCGCCGGACAGAAAGCGGGCGAGTCCGCCGTCGAGACGGCGGACTGGATGTCGGACGAACAGCTGGCCGGTCTCTTTGGGCGGCTCGCGCCCACCGAAAGGTCCGAGTTTTTCCAGCGCATGAATCCGTTCGAGATGGCCGCTGGCAAGATGGACGTCGCCGAGAAGGCGGCGATCTGGGATCGCTTCACGCCCGCCGAACGCGCGGAGATCTTCAATCGTCTGCGAATCGAGCAGGGCCGGTACGAGTCGATGAGCCCGGCCGAGAAAGCCGAGGTCTTCGACAAAATGACGGCGGCCGAGCGCGCCGATGTGTTCGATCGTCTGACGATCACGGAAGGGCGCTACGCGGCGATGAACCCCGCCGAGAAGGCGGAAGTCTTCGACCGGCTCACCGCGACGGAGAGAGCCGATGTATTCGATAGGCTGCGGTTGGTCGAGAAGATGCCGCACAAAAAACGCGTGGAGGACATGAGCGCAGCCGAGCGCACGGACGCGCTCGACAAGATGACCAAGGCCGAGCGCGCGGAAGTCTTCTCGCGCGTGAATCCGTTCGCCGCGGCGATCAGCAAGATGGATGCCGGCGAGCGCGCGAGAATCCTCGACAGACTCACATTCACGGAGCGCGCCGAGATGTTCAACCGGTACAACATCACTGAAGGCCGCTACGCGGCGTTGAATCCCGCGCAGAAGGCGGAGATTTTCGACCGGTTCACACCCGCCGAGCGCGCAGAGATCCTCGACCGCGTCAAAGTCGCGGAAGGACGTTTCGCGGAAATGAGCCCCGCCGAGAGAGCGGACATCCTCGAGAAGATGACGCCGGCCGAGAGGACCGAGATCTTCTCGCGTGCCAACCCGTTTGCCCCGGCAATCGCGCGCATGGACGCCACGGAAAAAGCGTACGTCCTCGACCGTCTGACAGCGGCCGAGAGGGCGGACTTCTTCGAGTCCCGCAGGAAGGCGCCGATGAAGAAGCGGTTCGAAGAGATGAATACCGCCGAGAAGGCGGAGATCTATGACCGGTTCACGCCTGCCGAGCGCGCGGAGATCTTCGATCGCGTGAACGGTGTCGTCGGCCGCGTCGAGGCGATGGATGCCGCCGAGCGTGCGCAGGTCCTCGACCGCCTGACGGCCAGCGAACGGGCGAAGGCCTTCGAGAGAACGAAGGTAGAAGAGGCGGCGTACGGCAAGATGACTCCGGCCGAGAGAGCGGAGATCTTCAACCGGTTCACGCCGGCCGAGAAGATGTACGTTCTGCAGCGCGTGAATGTCGCCGACGCCGTGCTCGCCAAGATGGATGCCGCCGAGCGGGCGAAGGCATTCGACCGGTTCTCGCCGGCCGAGAGGGTCGAGATGCTCGATCGGCTGAACGTGACGGCCGAGCGCGTCGCGGCGATGAACCCCGCGGAGCGCGTCAAGATCTACGAGCGCCTCACGCCGAGCGAAAGGGCGAACTTCTTCGAGCGCGTCGGCGTGTACGAAACGTCGTACGGCCGCATGGACATGAACGAGCGCGCGGACATCTTCAATCGTCTGGCGCCGGTGGAACGGACGAAGATCTTCGAGAAGTACAACATGACCGCAGAGCGGTACTCAGCGATGAGCGCCTCCGAGCGGGCGGAGTTCTTCAATCGTCTCGAGCCCACCGAGCGGACCCAAGTGTTCGAGCGTCTGAGAATCGCCGAATAACCACGGTGCGGACGAGGGGGTTCGACAACGGGGTGCCACAGGTTTCTTGTGGCACCCCGTCTTTCTCTGGTCTATAATGAACCGCATGGCACGAAGCCTTGGTGCGGCGTTCGTCGTCCTCTTCATACTTCTCTCGTCGGTGCCCGCCCGGGGTCAGATCGACTTCAAGGTCGTGGAGACGGAGCACATGCGCCTCGTCTATTACGACGACGAGCACGCGTACGTGATTCCTCATCTCGTCCGGTGTTTCGAGAACTCGATCGGCTTTCACATGAGGACGCTCGCCTGGACGCCGACGGAGAAGGTGACGGTGATCCTGAGAGACCTGGAGGACTACGGATACGCCGGTGCCACATCTCTTCCCGTCAACTACCTGATCCTCGGCATCGAACCCTACGAACAGGTTTACGAGACGTCTCCCACGAACGAGCGGCTGAACTGGGTGATGAGTCACGAGCTTCTCCACGTCGTGGCGTCGGATCAGGCCGCGTCGTCGGACCGTTTCTTTCGGAAGCTCTTCTTCGGAAAAGTCATGGCGGCGCCCGAGGCGCCCGTGTCGATGATCTACAGCTATCTCACGTCGCCGCGTATGTACGCGCCGCGGTGGTTTCACGAGGGGATGGCTGTCTTCGTGGAAACGTGGATGGCCGGGGGTTACGGGCGCGTCCTCGGCGGCTACGACGAGATGGTGTTCCGGGCCATGGTCGCGGAGAACGGGTACTTCTGGGACGTCGTCGGTCTCGAGTCCGAAGGGACGACCGTAGACTTTCAGGTGGGACAGGTCGCGTACCTGTACGGCACGCGTTTCGTGAGCTATCTCGTCTACGAGTACGGGCCCGACAAGCTCCGCCAGTGGCTCAACCGCAACGATGGATCCAAACGGGGTTTCAGCAAGCAGTTCACGAACGTATACGGCAGCAAGCTCGACGACGAATGGGCGCGCTGGATCGCCTTCGAGCACGAGTGGCAAACGGCGAACCTCGACTCCATCCGCCAGTACCCTGTGACCGCGTACCGGGACGTGAGCCAGCGGGCGCTGGGGAGCGTGTCGCGGACGTACTTCGACGCCGAGTCACGCGAGCTCTACGGCGCTGTCCTCTATCCCGCGGCGATGGCGCACGTCGTCGCCGTCGACGTGGACACGTGGAAAAGCCGCAAGATCGTCGAGATCCCCACGCCGGCGCTCTACTACGTGTCTTCTCTCGCGTACGACGACTCCGCGCGAACGCTTTTCTACACGACGGACAACAGCCGCTACTGGCGGGACTTGAACTCCGTCGACGTGCGTACGGGTAAACACCGCCGTCTCATGAAAGACATACGCATGGGCGATCTAGCGTTCAACCGGGCGGACAAATCCGTGTGGGGCGTGCGCCACGACCAGGGGTTCTCGAGCCTGGTCATGGTTCCGCCGCCGTACGACAAGGACGCGTTCGTCCTTCTCAAGCTGCCGTACGGACGGGACCTCTTCGACATCGACGTGTCGCCCGACGGCGAGTACCTCACCGGAACTCTCATAGAGGTGACCGGCCATCAGAAGCTCATACGGATGCGCGTGGCCGACCTCCTCGTGGGGGAAACGGTGTTCGAGGTGCTTCACGAGTTCCCCAACTACGCTCCGGCGAATTTCGTCTACTCGCCGGACGGGAAATACCTTTTCGGAACGACGTATTCCACGGGAGTCTCGAACGTCACGCGGTACGATTTCGAGGCGCGCGAGATGAAATGGATCACGAACGGCGAGACGGGGTACTTCAGGCCGGTTCCTATCTCCGAGGACTCCCTCATCGTGTACCGCTACACGTCGGATGGATTCCGGCCGGTCATGATCGCGAACAAGCCCATAGAGGACGTGAGCGCGAGCCGCTTTCTCGGCCAGGCGATCGTCGAGAAATACCCCGTTCTCAAAGAGTGGAAGCTGCCGCCGCCCTCGGCGGTCGAGATCGATTCCACCGCTCTCGTCCCGCGCCCCTACACGGGATGGAAGAACATCGGCCTTGGGTGGGTGTATCCCATCGTCGAGGATTACAAGAGCCGCGTGGCGTGGGGGCTTCGGGCGAGCCTCATGGATCCCATGTGGATACACGGGATCGACCTGTCGGCGTCCATCACGCCGAACGAAACCCTTCCCGAGAGCGAGTGGGCGCACGTGTACCTCCATTACACCCGATATCCCTTCGAGATCACGGGGACGCTCAACCGGGCCGATTTTTACGATTTCTTCGGGCCGACCAAGTACGCGCGAAAAGGGTACTCGATCGGGGGCACGTACTCGGGCGTTCTCGTGAACGACAAACCCAAGGAACTCGACTACGAGTTGTCGGCCGCGTACTACGGCGATCTCCAGACGCTCCCCGACTACCAGAACGTTCTCGCGTCGTTCAAGAAGTACCTCATGGTCGGAGCGAGCCTCGATTTCAAGTCGTTTGCCAAGACGATCGGCGGCACCGAGGAGGAGAAGGGGATTACGTGGAGCCTGGAAGCCGTCGATAACTACGTCAACAAACATCACATTCCGCGGTACACGGGGACGCTCGATTACGGTTTTCTCACATCCGTCGACCACATGTCGCTCTGGCTTCGGACCGCGATGGGGAACTCGCACGGCGACGAGAACGAACCCTTCGCCAACTTCTACTTCGGCGGGTTTGGGAACAACTGGGTGGACTACCGCGACGTCAACAGGTACCGCGACTACGAGAGCTTCCCCGGTGTCGGGATCGACGAGGTGGGGGGGACGACCTTCGGGAAGCTCATGGTCGATCTCGCGCTCCCGCCCGTGCGGTTCCGGCGCGTGGGCCTCCCGTCTCTCTACTGCAACTGGGCGCATCTGCGGCTCTTCTCGACGGCCCTATCGACGAACTTACACAGAGAGATCATACGGAGAACCCTCGTCGACGCTGGCGCGCAGATCGATTTCAAGCTCGTCATCTTCTCGACGATGTCGTCCACGTTCTCGCTCGGGTACGCCGGGGCGTGGGAGAAGGATTCTCCGTACAGGGACGAGTTCATGATCTCGCTCAAGATCCAGTAGCCCTTCGAGGCGCGGGGAGTGATCGAGATGTCGTCGGTACTTCAATCGATCGTCAGCCTCTCGGTGAGCCTCGCCCCGGTCGTTGTCTTTCTGCTCGTTTTGATCGCGATCGATTCCTTCAAGCTCGTCCAGGTCAGAGCGGTTCTCCTCGCTATCCTCTACGGCAGTCTCTCGGCGTTTGCGTGCCTGTGGGTCAATAGCTGGCTTCTGGGTTCTCTCGTCGAGGATCCGACGATCTTCGCCCGATACGTGGCGCCCGCCGTCGAGGAGGTCGTGAAGGCGGGTCTCATTGTCGTTCTCATACGGCGAAGGCGCGTGGGCTTCATGGTGGACGCCGCAATCTACGGGTTTGCCGTGGGCGCCGGGTTCGCCATCGTCGAGAACATCTACTACTTCAAGTACTACACGCACCTGAGCCTCTTCGTCTGGCTCATACGCGGTTTCGGGACCGCCGTCATGCACGGCGGCGTCACCGCGATCATGGGGATCGTATCCAAGCAGCTCTCCGATCAGCACTCGCTCGCCGTGCGAAGCCGCGACGGTTTGGGCGCCGTCGGAGTCTACATTCCGGGGCTCACGGTCGCGTACCTCCTTCACTCCGGCTACAACCACTTCTTCTTCACGCCCGTCTTGTCCACGGTGGGAATCGTGATCGTTCTGCCGCAGATCGTGTGGCTCGTCTTTCGCGCGAGCGAGAGGGCCACTCGCCGCTGGCTCGGGGTGCGGTTCGATACCGACGCGGAGCTTCTCGAGATCATACAGACCGGCCGCGTGACAGAATCCCGTATCGGCGATTACTTCACGTCGCTCCGGACGCGGTTCTCGGGCGAGGTGGTCGTCGATATGCTCTGCATGCTTCGCCTCCACCTGGAGCTTTCCATACGCGCGAAAGGGATCCTCCTCATGCGCGAGGCGGGGTTCAAATCCACGGTCGAGTCCGAGATCGACGAGAAGTTCCGCGAGCTCAAGTACCTCGAGAAGAGCATCGGAAAGACGGGGCTTCTCGCGGCGTCTCCCATGTTCAACATGTCGGACAGGGATATCTGGCAGCTCTCCCTTTTGGGGAAGATGTAGACCTGGGCTCGAATTCCGTCCCGGCCGGTTGTCCTGTGTAAAGTAACCACAGAACGGTTATTGCCGGTGCGGCATACCCGTGCTATATTAGGGACGTCGATCCATACGTTTTGCGGACAAAACGGCCAGCCACCCGGGACCGTACCGGTTGTGCCGATGGGGAGGTGGTGGACGGCCACATGCAACCCATCCGCGAACCTGCGCCCTCAGCCCACCTCTCTCAGACTGCCCGGTACATACTCGAAACGACCTCGGGCCGCACGCCGTGAGGAGGTTTGTGATGAAACCTGTATTTGGCGCCATCGCGCTATTGGCCGTGTTGTGTCTTGCCGTCTCGACGGCGG
>CAZYCB010000059.1:0-6223 GCA_964645735.1 uncultured bacterium
CACCGGCTCTCCACGATCCGTCACGTGGACCGCATCATCGTCCTCCACAAGGGCCGGATCGTCGAGGAGGGCCCTCACCGGGACCTTCTTGCCCGGGGTGGGCTCTATTCGAACCTTTATGAGCTTCAGTACAAAGATCAGGAGAAAAAGATGTACTGAAAAGCAGGTTCTGGTATGCTAGGCGACAAATGCGAACCATAGACGTCGTTCTCGAAACGCTCGCCCATTTCGTCAAGCAGGAGGCGGGTCCTCCTCCGGGGATTCCGGTCCGCGTCGAAGCGGATTTCGAACGCAAGCTCGTTCGGCTCTGCGAGACGCAGTCGCTCTCTCCCCTCGTGCTCGATTCGCTCCGCAAGCTCGCCCTCGAGCCCGCGCTCTCCGAGATCGCTTTCGAAAGGCTCAAAACCCTCTCGAACGCCTCGGGTGCGCGAAACGAGCGTTTCCTCGCGGCGCTTCGCGCCGTCACACGCCGCCTCAGGGAGAGGCGCGTCCCGTGTCTCCTCGTCGACGACACGCTCGCCGCCATGAGCCTCTACCCCCGGCACCGCCTCCGTCCCATCGAGAGTCTCGACGCTCTCATACACGAGAGCGATTGGGACACATTCGTCGACGCGTGCCGGAGCCTGGGGTTCAGGCGGAACCCGAACGATCCCGTTTTCGTCGACGGCAAAGAGGCGATGCTCTACTACCAGTACTTTTCGCCGTGCATGCTTCGAGGGGACAAGGGGATCTCCGTCGGCGTGAAGTTCCGTCTGGTCGACGCGGGTCACCCCCCCGGAAACGAAACTGCGTGGCTCTACGGCAAGAGACTGGGCCGCGAGCTCGAGGCGATGCGGGTGAGCTACGAAGATCAGCTCATCCGGTCGTGCATCGGGTTCAATATGACAGGCTTCGGAAGACTTCTCCACGCCGTGGACGCAGGCCGCATCATCGCCCGCCACGGGGAGGCGCTCGACTGGTCGTATGTAGAGAAGGTGGGACGCGACCGGTCGATCTACCCGGCGCTCTACTTCTCGTGCGAGACGGTGATGAACATGTTCCGCTTCCCGCCGAAAAAACGCGTCCTTCCGCATCCCGGAAAGGTGCGCGGGAAGATCTTCGACATGGCCTGGCAGCCCGGACGTCTCGGCGCGCAGGCGGAGCGGACGGTCACGCTCCACCGGAATCGGTTCTGTTTCCTCGAGAACGGCACCAGTGGGGAGAAGTTCAAGCTCGCGATGAACCTTTTCAACCCCCGTTCGGCATGGGTGGCGGGATTCTTCGACCGGCCGTCGCGTCCCTGGCTGAAATGGAAGTTCACACTGCTCGCCCTTGCGAACCGGCTCGGCTTGGCGGCCGACGCCCAGACTCTCCCGCCGAAGTGAAACCCCACGTGGTCGTGGATACGCGGGGGTTTTTCTGCCCCATGCCCGTCATCAAGACATCCGACGCGCTCGAGAACCTGGATCCAGGGAGCCTCGTCGAGGTGATCTCCGACGATCCGGCGATCGAGTTCGACCTACCCGCGTGGTGCCAAAGCAACGGCCACACGATCCAACGCATCGAGAATCAATCAGGCGTGTATCGGTATTGGGTGAAGAAGCGAAGCGACTAGAACAACCGTTCCGCCTTGCGGGGTTTGAAGGGGGCGGTTTTCCCGAGGCAAACCGTCTCGTTCTGGACGTTCGCGTCGAGAAGCGCCACGAGGCACGCGTTTTTGAGCTTGCCGAACAAAGCCATCTCGGACGACGAAACGGGTTCCTTGGAGGGGAGCTGTATCGTCCTCGGGTTGACAAAGACGCCGTTCGATTTGATGCGATAGTCGAGGTGCGGGCCGGTGGACACTCCCGTCGAACCCACGTAGCCGATGACCTGTCCCTGCGACACGTGTGCGCCGCCGCGAATCCCTTTACCGAAGCGCGAGAGGTGGAGATAATACGTCTCGTAGTGGCTGTTGTGGCGGATCCTGACGTAGTTTCCGTTGCTCGCCTGCCGCGAGGCTTCCGAGACCGTGCCGTCTCCTGTCGCGTGGACCGCCGTACCGTACGGCGCGGCGTAGTCGACGCCCATATGGGGCGCGTAGTGTCTTTTCACCGGGTGGAAACGCCGGTAGCTGAAGTTGGAGGACACGCGCGAGTATTCGAGAGGCACGCGGAGCAATGACTTCTGGAGCGATTTGCCGTTCGCGTCGAAGTAGTTCGTGAACCCGTCCTTCGACTGATACCGAAACGCGCTGTGCTCGCGACCCTGGCAGACGATGCGCGCGGCGAGAACATTTCCCAACTGCGTCCGGCCGTTCTCGTACACTTTTTTCTCGTAGAGGATCGAAAAGGTATCGCCCTTTTGTATGTCCTTGAAGAAGTCGATGTCCCACCCGAAGATCGCCGCCAAACGGTTGGCGAGTTCGGGATCGGCGTCCATCCTCTGAAGCGACACGAAAATGGACTGGTTGATCGCGGCCTGCGTGACGAAGCGTTCGTAGCGGAAGGGCACCGTGTCGACGCGGGTCTGGTACGTGGTGCCCACTTTCGCTACGTTGACGATCTTCTCGTGGTCGACGACGAACTTCAGGCTGTCGACGCCACCCTGACGATCGGCGTAGATGGAGTACTTCTGTCCGGGCTGGACTTTCTTGAAATTGAAGATATGACGTGTGGCCTGGACAATGTTCTGTATGTCGAGGGGCGAGACTCCCGCCCTCTGCAGCTCGACGAAGAACGGTTTTCCGCGAGAGATTGTCCCGTGAACGACCCTATCCGCTTCGTCGGTGTTCCGCCCGAACCAGCCGGGCTTGTTCTGGCTGGTCTTCTCTTGCGAAACGGCTTCCGTCTGGCCCTGCCCTTTCCTGGGGGAGAGGGTTTGGCTGCCGGATACCTTCAAAGGGGGGAAAAGGGCGTCTTTGGCGGCGAAGACCGTGAACGCTGCAACGACAATCGCGATAGGGAAATACTTTCTCATGTTTCCTTGTACGGCTAATGCCTGGTTTTACGCCGAGTCTTCGTCTGGGTTGCAAGGAAAGTACCAGGAGCATTACCAGAGGCCAGGGGATTCTGGCAAGCAAAAATTTCTGTCCACCCCCGAGAGCATAGCTCATTGAAATAAAAAGAGTTCGAGAAAAACGCCCCCGCGGCCGGCCTGGTTTTGGGGCCTGGTGGGGCGTCTGGCGGGATGGCGGGAGTCTGTGCTAGAATCGGCCGTCGCCCCGGAAACGCCCCATTCTGCGCGAGTCGGGCGAAAGGTCGGACAAGGGCCGAGCGAAAGCTGGAGTGAGGGGCTGGAGTGAGGGGCGGCCGAAGAGCCGGGTAAAAGGTCGGGCAAGGGTCCCGGCGGCGGGATTTCACATGGGGGATTGGCAAACGTGATCGCCGAACTCATCGAGGCCGTTCATCTCGAGCAGCGCCGCATCGAGGAACCGCGGAACCGAACGCGCTACTTCATTTTCGGCAAGATCGACGAGAGGGAAGAGGAAGATGGAATCGTCTTCGTCTTCCGGCACGCCCCCGACCGCGTGCTCCGGGACGCCCGTTACGCCGGACCCCGCCAGCAAGAATGCCTTTTCCGTGTCGGAAGCCTGTTCGTCCCGGGCTTCATGGCTCTCGCCGAGAACGGCGTCGCCGTCGGTTTCGGTTTCGAGGAGATCTCCCACCACGATATCACACCGGAGGGCCTAACCGAGGCCGCCAGCCGCGGGCTCGAGTACGTCATGGACACGCGCGATCTCAACCGCTACCTCGGCAACTTTCTCGAGGCGCGCCGGGGCGTGGGCAACCCGCTTCTTCAGGATATCCTCGTCAGCCGCGAGGCGGCGCCCATCGAGCCCGTCGCGGCGCCGGTACGTTACTCCGACCTCAACCCGTCTCAGCGCCGCGCCATCGAGATGATCCTCTCGCAGAGAGTCACGTTCGTCTGGGGCCCGCCGGGGACCGGCAAGACGAAAACCCTGGCGGCGGCCGCGGCCTCCCTCGTCACGTCGGGAAAAAGGGTCCTTCTCTCCGCGCTTTCCAACATGGCCCTCGACCAGCTTCTTCTCGCGACGGTCGAGCGCCTCGGGCACGACGCGGATTGCATCTCGATCGTCCGCACGGGAAGCCGCATGGATCCGGCGGCCGAGCCTTTCAGCCGGCGGGCTTTCGACGCATCGCATTCGGCCGGGACGCCCCATTTAGCTGGGACGTCGCGTTCGGCTGGGCTGTCTCGCGGCGGCGGGACGCAAAATTGGCGGGCGTGGAACGGACACGTCGAGGATGCCCGCCTCGTAGCCGCCAACTTCACCATGCTCACCTATCCGCGCGGGGCCTACCCGGGTGTCTTCGATTACGTCATCGCGGACGAGGTTTCGATGGCAAACGTGCCGAGCCTCATCGCGGCGACGTATTATGCGACGACCGGCGTCGCCTTCGGCGGCGATCCGTTTCAGCTGCCTCCGATATATCCGGACGATGCCGAGGTGCCCAACGACTGGTACCGGGCGAACGTTTTCGAGATGGCGGAGGTGTGCGACCGGCACGATCCGCGCGTCGCGTTTCTCGACACGCAGTACCGCATGCAGAGGGAAATCGGCGATCTCGTGAGCGATTTGTTTTATGGCGGCGAACTGAAAACTGGCACGGCGTTGCGCCCTGTTCTGCCGACTTTCGGCGGGCGTGTGGTTTTCGTCCAAAGCACGGGCCGCGTGCAGTACTCGGAAGCCCTCGCCGGCGAATTCGAAGACGAGCGCCGTTTCAACGAACCCCACGCCTCGGACGTCGCGGGCACGGTGGTCTCGCTTCTCGGCGCCGGCGTGAAAGGCGCCGACATCGGCATCATCACGCCCTACAACGCCCAGGTCGTCACGATCGCGGGAAAACTCCGCACCGTTCTCGGCGAACGCCACAAGGCTCTCAAGCAGATCAAGGTCTCGACGGTGCACTCGTTTCAGGGACAGGAGCGGCGGGCGATCATCGTCGATTTCACCGATGATAATGTCCGGCCGACGCGGCTGACGGCGAAGTGGGAGCTTGTGAACGTTGCCCTCTCGAGGGCGAAGGAGCAGCTCGTGATCGTGGGGAACCGGAGCTATCTCACGAACGAGGAATTCTTCTCCCCGGCTGAAGTCAAGGTCTTCGACAGAATGCTCTCGCACGCGTCGATCGATGCGTAGAAAAGACCCGCCGCCCACCTGTAACTCCTTTCGCTCATCAAGGTCGCCTGGTTATCGTTCGTGAGATCGGGTCGCTTCGGATCTCGCCCCGCAACCACGGCGGCGTCTCTGTCAACCGACCCCGCGTGTCTCATTCTCTTCGAGGGAACCGCCCGACCGTGCTCGCTCCCAGAACCCTTTCCGCCTCCTTTTTGTTGTGCCGCTCGCAGAGAAGACGCAAGTTGTCGATCGCGTTGGCGCCGCCCCGCGCGTACGGGATGACATGATCGATCTGGAGATGGTACGTTGCCGCGCAGCGCTTGCCGTTCGAGGCGACATACGTACAGCGGCCCCTGTCGCGCGCGAAAACGGTGTCTCTTGTGACGGCGGGGATGCGGCGCGATGCATGGCCGTCCGCGCGGACACAGCGAGGTGCTCCGCCCTTCGCCGGGGCGCGGGTAGTGGGCAGGTCTCCGGCCCAGCGTCGGAACAATGGGCCGTCGGCCTGCCCACTACCCGCGCGGTCGGACAAAAGCGAAGGGCCGTCGGCCTTGCGTTCTCGTTCTTCGCGTCTTCGTTTGCGCTCTTCCGGATCGTGGTCTTTCAAGAACTCGTCGAGAGCGGCCTCGAGAACGAATTCATGAGAGAGTCCGCCGGTCTTGTTCGAGAGAAGAGCCTTCGCTCGTTCGAGCTTCTCCATGAACCGGGGGCTCGCGAGGAATTGGACGAAAAACCTCGTCTCGAGGCGGGGAGAAGGAAGGGTGTCGGAGGGTTGGGTAGTAGCTTGTCGCGTAGCTTGCGTCGCGGTGCTAGCTTGGGGCGGGCCGGCGGCCATGCCGCCGGCTGTCCTACTGCCAGCAGTGGCAGTACGATCTATTTGTGTGTCAAGGAGTTGCGGGACACTCGCTGCGGGGACCGCCACACACACCGGGGTCGCCCGGTCTCTCATGGATACCGGAGGACGGTACGTCGCCATGATCGCCTCCACCTCACGCTGCGACTTCCCCCGGATCTTCGCGAGCACGTCCCTCGCGTTCCCGTTCGTGAGGATCGAGGCCACCATGGAGATCGTCACCAGGTTGACCTCGTTCTTCTCCAGGAACCGCCGGAACTCGGGGTAGTGCC
>CAZYCB010000060.1:0-14305 GCA_964645735.1 uncultured bacterium
CCGCACCATCGTCATCACCCGGCGCACCGATCGCAATATCCATGGCGCCGTTGCCGTCCAGGTCGCCAATCGCTGCCGCAGAGGACCCGAAATTGTCCGTTGCATCGAGGACAATGCTTCCGTTCTTGCCAATCTCCACATACGACTTCACGGAACCGTCCGCATTGAGGAACATGACGTACGCCACACCGGTGTTGGTTTCAAGCACGGAGAAATCATCACCGGACGCGCCGACAACGATATCCGGAACCGTGTCGCCGTCCAGGTCCCCAAGCCCGCAGGCCGACGACCCGAAATAATCCCCTTCTTCGAGCACCCCCTGGAAATCGATCGTCTTGTCACTGATCTTGTGGTAGTCGCGAACTGTCCCGTCGCTTCTGAGAAAGAAAACCCACACGGCGCCGCGATCGATACCCAATCCTCCTTGCGAATCGTCATCGTAAGGCGCGCCGACAAGGAGATCCCCCACGCCATCCCCGTCCACGTCGCCGATCCCCGCAACGGACAGTCCGAATCCGTCCCCGTCGTCGAGGGGCCCCCGGAGGCCCCCGAGCCCGCTGGCGATCTTCTGGCGATACCTCACGGTACCGTCCCTGTTGAGAAATGTGATCCACACGGCGCCCCGGCCGCTACCGCCGTAATCGTCGCCCGGCGCTCCCACGGCGATTTCATCGACTTCGTCGCCGTCAAGGTCGCCGATCGTGCACACCGCTGTTCCAAAGAAATCACTGTGATGCAGGAGCTGCGAGAGGCCCCCTTGCGACTGGCTGATCTTTTGCTGGGAGCTCACCTGAGCCAATACCCCTCCGGTCGTCAGGCCGAGGGAGAGGACGCACACGAGCGCAGAAACCAACGCCACAGCAACCCGCGAGACAGAGCCCGCCGCTCCGAAGCCGATTCGATCCGTTTTCTCCAACATGGTCCTCACCCCCTTACCTTTGCTCCAGTGTGTACTTGACGAATTTTCCCAACGGCATGCGTGCGCCTACCGCAAGCGGCCGTTCGCCTTCTCCCGGCGGCGCGCCGACGATATCGGTTCCCTCGTCCAACGCTCGCGTGACAAACGGCTCGCCGGTCGCCGGATCACGCTCGATATCGAACTTCCCCTGCGAAAAACCCGCAACGCGGTAACGCTCCGCGTCCAATCGGTCGAGAAAAAGGAGCACTTCTTCTCCTCGGTGCCACACCAGCGCTCCATAAACGTGCATCTGCATGTTATCCACCACACCGCCCATCTGGAGCACACGCGCCTCCCCGGCCGCTTGACCCTTGTAGGTTTCATCCACCTGGATTACCGCCTCGGTGAAAATCTTCGTGTGGGCGTCATTCCAGAACGAACGAACGCTCCCCACCTTGCCGCGCACCACCAGCACCGACTCGCTTCCCATCTGCCGCGGACTGACGTACTCGACCGCTGTAGCTTTCACCTCGGCAGCGAGGCCCATCATGAGGAGAACGATCGTGCAAAAACCCCCCATAGATCTGGTCATCGAAATGCCTCCTTAGCACCGATCCCATACAGGACGCACGAACCTATCCGATGCACGGACACGCGTTCCGACATCATATCCGCCGTGGTCGAACTGAATTCTGTAGTCGTAATCAAGCGCGGCTCGCGCGAGCAGGGTAGGCCGTCAGGCGCCGGAAGAGAAAACGTGCAACCCCCCGGGCGTGCCCCCCGCTCGAAGCGATGGCGCGCCCAATCGTTGTAAAATCGATGACTTATTCTACCTGATGACGCGGGATAAGTAAAGCGGAAACGCCGCGTGGGAACGGCCAGAACTGGGCCTGGCGCGCTCGACGAAACCGGGCGCCGGATGCGCCGCCCGCGACCCCGAAAAAGGCGTTACCGCCCGGCGAGCCGATTCAACGATGCGGTGTGCTTGCCTAACACAGCCTTGAGCATACTCTTGGCCTGCCGGTAAGACGTTCCCAGCACGAGGAAAACGAGGGCCTTTCGCGTTCGGTTATAGAAGCGTATTTCGGGGTTTCGCCGTTCCGTCGAGGTCCACCTGTACTTGTACTCCTCGCTCCCTCGCAGGAAATCGAACTCACGGCAGTCCCTTGCGATCGCTTCCTCGACGCAGTAGCCCAGAACCGCCGTCCCCGTTTTCACTCGTTTGACGGGGTTCACGCGTGCGCCGAGAAGGTAGTAGAAGATCTTGCGATCGTACTGGAAGCCGTAGAACGAGGCGATCGGCGTACCGTCGAGCGTGAACGAACGGAGAAAAAGGATCCCTTTCGACAGAAAATCCCGCGCCACTCGCAGATGGAATCTCTTGAACCTCTCGCTCGAGAAGCTCCCGGGTTTGCCCCTTTCGACCCAACTCTCCTGATGGAGCGACATAAATGTCTCCATCTGGCTCGCCAGATCATCGGCGCTCTCGCAGACATGCTTCTCGAGACGTCCCTGCTCGGAGAGTTTCTTCATCGAGTAGGTGATCGTGTATCTCCTCGTCCCGCTGCATTCGCTCAAGAACCCGGTCCAACTTTTCGGGAGCGTGAGGTAAGGGCAGATCGAGTATCTGACGATTTCGGCCCTCACGCAGCGCCGGTCGCCGCGAGCGTACTCACGAAACGCCTCCAGCACGGGCGAATCGCTCGGCGCGTCATAGTACTCGAAAACATCCCACTCCCCGCCGAGCGGCCCAAAGAGCTCGTCCCAGATCGCCTTCGCGGACGCACCGGGTTTGCCGCCGGCGACCATCATGTCCACGTGGTCCGCGCATACCTCCCCGGATCCCACCAACCTCAGCACTCTCACGCTGACGCCCCGGGAGGGGCGTTCGATTTGAATGTGCAGCGGCGCTATGGCGACGCATTCATCGCCGTCGAACACGGCGAGAGTGAGGAGCTTGCCGTCCTCGAGATAGACGTCGACCCAATTCGATACCCACTCCCAGGTGAGGAACACGTTGTTTTGCGCGCTCCTCTCCAGGAGCCTGTTCCACCGGGGGGCCAAGGTCTCGAGTTCGGACCGCTCTCTTATTACCTTCACGGAGTGCAATGCATCCCTCGCCGTTTCATCCTAAAGGAAGCGGCCTGGCGGATCAATCTGTCTTGATCCGCCAAGCCGCTCTGTACGCGGAATTTCGCAGATGCGCGACCCGCGGGCGCCGTCCCAGAAAAACCCCGGATCACTTCCCTTTCACATATTTCATGATCGCCTCGAACTGGCTCTCGCCGTCGAGCCCTGCCTCGCGCATCACCTTGTCGGCCTGTCCGCTCCCCAGGTAGCGACCCTTCTGGAAAGCGTGAAGCGTCATCGCGCGGCCGCGCTCCGAGCACACCCATCTGTACATCGTGGGAAGGGTGAACCCCGTGATTCCCATCGCCTCCTGGGCGAGACGCTTCGGGAAGGCCTTCTCCTGTTCTTCGGGCGAGAGCGCATCGAAAAGCTCCGCGCTCGCCACGTAGTACACGTCGATCTCGATGCCCTCCTTCTCGAGGAGCGGCTTTGCCTCCTGAACGAACGCGTACGCCACCTCGCTGCCCTGGAGGACGAGCGTTCCGCGGCTCTTGCCCTTCGCCTTGCACAGACGGTAGACACCCGTCGCCGACGCCGTTGCAGGGGCGAGTTCGAGAGCGCCCCTGTCCAGAACAGGCTCGTTGGGACGCGTCACGAAAGGCGCAATGACGCACGGCCGCGTGTTGAGCGCCGCGGTCACCAGCGGGAAGAGTTCCTGCGGGTCCCAGGGAGTGAGCGTGATCATCGTTCCCTTGGGAAAATTCTCCTGCAGGAGCTGCAGCGCCTGAGGGTCCGCGTGCGTCGGTCCGTCTTCACCGGTCTTCACGCCCGCATGAGCGCAGATCAGAAAGTAGGGTTTGTACGGCTCCGCCTTTATCGCCTGCCGGGCCTGGTTGCCGATCGCGTGAAGCCTCGACGCGATATGGCCCAGGGCCGCGATGAAAGCGCTGTAGGAAGATCCCGCCCCGATGTGCCGCCCGTACGTCGACAGTCCCGCGAGGATCCCCGACATCGCGTCTTCGCAGATCCCGCCGATCGACAGCACGCGCGATCCCGGGTTCGTGCGCGAGTTGAAGTAACCTTCCGGGAAACCTTTCGCACCGACGTTGATGCTCGTCGATCCAAGGAGATCCGCCGCCGCGACGAACAGGGCTCCTCCGCTCGCCTTGTTGTAGTAGTTGAGCGCTTTCCCCAGTTCGCCCCTGAGCGTCGTTTCGGAACCCGTCTTGAGGACGAGTTCTTCGGGGATCGCATCGCGGCATTTCGCCGCGGAGGCGTAGACCCCGTCCACTTCGGGCGCTTTCTCGCGGGGCTTTCTCCCCATTCCGTCGAGCCTTTTGCGGGAGCCTCTCAGGCGCTCGCCGAGCGCCTTCGCCCCGTTCTCTTCCATCCCGCGCCGAATGACGAGGAGGGCGTCCCACAGACACTGCTCCATGACGGCGGCATCTTTTCCCCCGCCGCACCTCTGGCACCCCGCCTCGCATACGGGGAACGTGCCGCCGACCGCATCGAGAAGCGGCTTTACCGCCTCGTAGAAGCCGTCCGAGCAGAGCTTGTGACCCGCGCCGTGCGAGAGCTTTCCCTCGATGCCGTATTTCCAGCCCTTCTTCGTTTTGTAGACGATTGCGGTGGGCTGTCCGTTGTCGATCGCCTTGGCTTTGCGCTGGGCTGCGATAATCTGCTGAAAGTCTCTCCCTTCGGGAACCAGGATCACGTTCCAATCGTGGAGGTATGCGAACTCCATCGGGTTCCACTGCACGTATTCCCCCGGTGTCTCTCCGTCTCGGCACACGCGGTTCGAGTCGATCGACGCCTGGTTCCAGTCGATATGCATGATCGCGTTTCCCAGAGACGCCGTCCCCGCCGCCGCCATCGCTTCGCACACACGGCCGGGCGTCATGCCGCCCTCGCCTTCGACGATGTGAACGCGCGGCGCTTTGGAACCCCAGTAGTCGAGGGCGCCGAATGCGAGCCCGAGCGACGTGGCCACGCCCACACCCGATGCCCCCGTCGACAGCCGCGTGAACGGCGTCGCCGGTGTCGGATGTCCGTCGAGAGGTTTCGAGTGGAACTTCTTGAAGAGCGGCGTGCTGGTGATCGGGTTCCGCCTGAATCCGAGGAGATCTTCGAGGCGGAGCCGAAGCTTCTCGTCCCGCGGGAGGAGTTCCGGAGCGCCGATGCGGATCGCTTCGTCCCGGAGCGCCCACATGGCGTAGAGTCCCAGCGCCTTGTGCCCGGCCGCGTAGGAACAGAGATCCGCGTCCCCGCGATCCGGGTCCGACACATCGTAGTCCATTGCATCGAAGACGATTCCCGCCACGAAACGTCCCGAAGAGATCGATCCGCCGGGATGCCCCGACATGGGAACGTAGTTGTACATCGCCGCGCACAGGGACCGGTAGACGAGATCGAACGCCTCGAATGTCTCGACCTCCCCGTTCGTGAGCGGCTTCGCAGCCGACTTCAGTTCCTCGCCGATATCCGTATATGTGCCCCGCCTCGGTCCAAACGCGAATGCCATGCTACGCTCCTTTCACGAGCTGCGATTCCCCGGAACTCTCTAGTGAAGGTGCTCGCCCTGTTTGAAGAACCTGGCGAAGCCATCGCGGTTCTTCGAGGCCGCCTCGAGACGGCGGACTCCCTCCTTGAGCAACTCCATGCTCGTCGCCGTGGAGAGCCTCAAGAAATGCTTTCCCTCGCTCCCGATCACGCCGAAAGAGCGGCGGTCCATCGTCGCCACGCTGTGTTCGTAGAGCGCGAACATCTGAAACATCGTCGACGGACTCGTCGCCTTCTTCGTTTTGGCGTCGAGCGACTCGAACGCGTCGATGACCCCGAGTTTCTTACAGACCCTCGCGATGTTCGGAAAAACGTAGAACGCCCCCTCGGGCTTGTTGCAGTGAACGCCGTCGATCGCGTTCAGCATCGATACGACGACATCGCGCCGCTTCTCGAATTCCGCGGTCATCGACGCCACGATCGGCCGGTTCTCGCTCCCGTCGAGCGCCTGCTTCCCCGCCTCCTGTATGAACGGCGGCGTGCACGAGATGATATTGATGTTGAGCTGCCTGAACACTATCGCCTCTTCCGGCGTCGGGAGAACAGCGTACCCCAAACGCCAGCCGGTCATTGCGTACGACTTGGAGTGGCCGCTCACCATCACCGTCCTCTCCTTCATACCGGGCTGCGTCACGATGCTGTGGTGCGTGTGCCCGTCGAAGAGGATGTCCTCGTAGACCTCGTCCGAGTAGATCCGTATGTCCGGATTCGCCTTCTTTCGTATGACTCCGGCGATCTCCTTGAGATCGTCCAAGGTCAGCACGCCGCCGGTTGGGTTGGAGGGCGAGTTGATGATGAGGACTTTCGTCTTCGGCGTGATGAGCCTCTCGATATCTCCGGCGTCGAAACGGAACCCCTTCTCTTCCTCGAGATGGAGAGGCACCGGCTTTGCCCCGACGAACGTCACCCACGACTCGTAGATCGGAAACCCCGGGCTGGGGTAGATCACTTCGTCGCCCGGATTCACGTACGTCATCATCGTGTACGAAATCGGCGGTTTTGCGCCGCTCGTCACCACGACCTGACGCGGGTCGACGTCGATCCCCCGCGTGCGCGTCACCTGGCGGGCGATCGTCTCCCGGAGGGCGATGATCCCCTGGGGATCCGTGTAGTGGGAGTTGCCTGATTCGATGTTCTTGATGGCGACACGGTTGATGTTCTCAGCGCTGTTGAAGTCCGGCTCGCCGAGGTTGAGCTTGACGACGTTCATCCCCTTTTCCACACACCGCTTGATGTCGTCCCCGATCTTGAAGGCGTTTTCCGTCCCCAAACTGTTCACACGGTCCGCAAACGCGCTCATGAGACTACCCCCGGTTAAGTGTCACGCAACCATAAGATCGTAAGATAAACAAAAAGGGCAGAATGCGAATTCCACCCCTGTCTTTTATACCTGTGAGATTGCCCTGTTCGTGTGAGGGCTTACCCCGTCGGTGCCCAAGCAAAACGCTTCGAGGCTTTCCAGGAGATACACAGAGCTCCAGTCCTTTTGCCTGAGAGTTTCAGCCCGCGTCCTCCAAGCCTTGCCCCTTCGGCGCCCGCTCCGTGCGGGTCTCTCCTGCGAGCCCCGTTCATCGGAAAAAGCATTCTGCCATATCCCCCCCGGCTTGGCAACAGAAAACGCGGCCCGGGGGTGTCGAACAGGACCCTATCAAACTCGCTCGGGGACCTTGCGCGTTTCGCGAAGCGGAATCAGGAGGTCATCGTCGCGGGACCGCTCGCAGAGCGAGAACCACGATCCCTCCCAACAGAAGAAACTCCACCGCACCCAGAACGACGCTCCACCGCACGAAGTGGCTCTTGACGGCCCGCCGCTCGCCCTCGAGATACTGCAGGCGCTTCTCGGCCCGCGATGCTTTCTGTTCCAGAATAGTCTCCGATTTCGCGAGGCCGAAGGAATGATCCATCAGCCGCCGCGTTCGCAACGCCCCGAGGGAATCAGGGAGCGCCTCGAGTTCACGGCCTACCTCCTCCGTCTTCTTGCGGAGTTCCTCCCTGCCTTCCTGGACCTCGCGCTGGATGTCTTTCTGCTCGCGTATCGAAGCCTGGATGTTCTCGAGCCGACCCATGTCTTTTACGGCAACCGTCCCCATCGCCGCTGCGCCCGCTATCAAGAGGGCCCCGACGATTGCGATCCACAAACGTCTCACGTCACTCCTCCCGGGCGCCCTTGCCCGGCGCCGACGGTGTCTCCGGCGCTTCGTAAACGACGTCTCCGCCGACGATCGTGTACACGACGCGGGCGGACAGCAGGTCCGTGCTCGGGATGACGAACGGGTCCATGCTCAACACCGTAACATCAGCCAGCATATTTGGTTGTATCGTTCCCTTCACATGCTCTGCGAAGCCGGCAAATGCGGCGTCCGTCGTGAATCCCCGTATGGCCTCCTCGATCGTCATGCGCTCCTCGGGGTACCACCCACCCTCCGGGTAGCCCTTTCGATCGCGGCGCGTCACGGCGGCGTAGATCCCGGCGAGAGGATCCGGCGACTCCACGGGGAAATCCGACCCGCAAGCGATCGTGCACCCCGCTTCGATGAGCTTCCGCCACGCGTACGCGCCTTCGATCCGGCGAGCGCCTACGCGATCCACTGCCCAGTACATGTCCGACGTTGCGTGCGTCGGCTGCATCGCCGCGATCACTCCGAGCTTCGCGAAGCGCCCGATGTCCTCGGGTGCGAGCACCTGGGCGTGTTCCATTCGGAGTCTGGGATCCGCCGCAGGCCTCTCACTGAGCGCCTCTTCGTACACGTCGAGCATCAAGCGGTTCGCCGCATCGCCGATCGCGTGCGTGCCCACTTGAAAACCGTTCTCGAGGGCGAGGACGGTCCAGCGGAGGAGATCCTCGCGCGTATGTACGAGGAGACCTCTATTGCCGGGATCGTCGGTGTACGGTTCGATGAGCGCCGCTCCGCGCGAGCCGAGCGCGCCGTCTGCGTAAAGCTTGAGCGCGCGAACGACGACGTACTGGTCTTCATCGGCCGCCGGGCCGCTGCGAATGAACGCTTCGGCGAACGCGGGTTCATCCGCGTCGAGCATCGCGTACACGCGAAGCCCGAGCTCGTGGTGTTGATCGAGGTACCGGATCGCATCGAGGTCCTTCTCGCCGACGCCGGCATCGTGCACGCCCGTCAGGCCGTACCGCTGGCACTCCGCCACCGCACGCTTGAGCCGTGCGACCCTCTCGTCGAACGACGGTTCCGGGATCTTCGCCCTGACGAGGTCCGCCGCGTTGTCCACAAGAACCCCTGTCGGCTCTCCCGCATCATCGCGGACGATCTTCCCTCCGGCCGGGTCCGGTGTCGTCCGCGTAACTCCGCACACCTCGAGCCCGCACCTGTTCACCCAAACCGCATGACCATCCACCCGCCGAAGCGCCACCGGATGCGAGTCGGTCCCTTCGAGGTCGCGCCACGTTGGAAACACGCGGACCTCCCAGTCGTTCTGGTCCCACCCTCTTCCCAGCACCCACGCCCCGGGTTCAGCGCCCGTCATTCGTGCGAGAACGCGGTCCCGCACTTCCTGCGGGGACTTCGTTCCGGACAGGTCCACCACGGCGAGAGAATTCCCCAGTCCCGCGAGGTGCGCGTGCGCGTCGACGAATCCCGGAAGAACCGTCATTCCCGCAACGTCGAGCGTTCGCGTGGAAGGGCCGCGGTAACGAGCCGCTTCCCCAAGAGTCCCCGCATACACGATCCATTGGCCGCTCACCGCCACAGCCTCGACCCGCGGCATCTTCGGATCCAAAGTGTAGATCGTCCCGCCGGTGATGATGAGATCGGCCGTTTGAGCGAGGGAGCCGGCGAGCGATGACGAAAGAAACGCGACGGATAGAACGAGTGCCGCACCGAGATTTCTCACCCGCGTGAACCTCCGCTGTGATTCCATGTTCATGTGTCGCAGCGTTCGTGCTGAAAAAGCGAATTCGGACAGCAGGTCTCGGAACGCCGCCGTCTCGCGGACAGCGGCGAAATCGGGATCGCTCGAAATTTCGGACTGGAGTTCGAAATGGGAAAGCCATCCGGCGGCCATCACGCGGCTCGCTTCATGACGACGAGCGTGAGGTCGTCCGCCTGTGCGGCTTCGCCGGCGAACGCATTCACCGCCTCGACGATCCGGTTGATGATCGTCTCCGCCGGTTCCGCCATGCAGGAGCGCACGACGCCCTCGAACCGCGCCTCCCCGAACTGTTCGTCGTCGGTGTTGAACGCCTCGGTGATTCCGTCGGAGAAAATGACGAGAAGATCCCCCCGCTCGATCCCCACGACGTCTTCATCGAATGGAAAGTGGTCCACCACGCCGAGAACCGTCCCTCCCGCGATGAGGCGCAGCACTCCGCCCTGTTTCCTGAACAGGAACGGATTCTCGTGCCCGGCGTTGGAAAACGTGAACGTGTGACTCTGCAAATCCAGAACGCCGTAGAAGAGCGTCGCGAATTTCTCGGGGTCGGTGCTCCGGTAGAGGAGCTCGTTCGACCGCCGCAAGCGATCCCTCACCGGGATCTCGTGCAGCGTCTGGCCGCGAAGCGTCGCCTGCAGATTCGCCATGAGGAGCGATGCGGGAAGCCCCTTGCCCGACACGTCGCCGAGGCAAATCGCGAGGTGGTCGCCTCCCATGGGAATGAAGTCGAAGTAATCGCCGCCGACCATCTGCGCCGGGATGCTCCTGCCCGCGATGTCGTACCCCGCTATTGCCGGCGCCGCTTTTGGCAGCAGGTCCCTCTGGATCGTCGACGCGAGACGGACTTCTTCCTGCATGCGTATGTACGCCTGCTGCTCCTCGTAGAGCCGCGCGTTGTCGATCACCTGAGCGGACTGCATGGCGATGATGGCGAGCAGCCGTTGATCGTCCTCCGTGAACCCTACCTGTCCCTTCTTGTTGTACGCGGTAAGCACGCCCTTGAGTTCGGACTTGATCATGAGCGGAACGCAGAGGATCGAGCCTATGGACTGATCCCACGTGATCCCGCGAAACCGCTCGTCCGTACGCGGAGAATTCGAGAGGAGCGCTTTCTTGTTGAGATGCATCCACCCGAGGAGGTTCTGGCTCAGATGGAACTGCTCGTGCTCGGCGGACGTCACCATGGCGCGGACGAGCGTCTTCATCGGCTCGAGCGATTGCTCGCTCACCATCGTGATCACACACTGCTCCGCATTGATCGCCTTGAGCGAACGCCGGATGATGCGGTCCATGATCGCCCGGGAATCGCGGGAGGCGCCGATCTCGCGGGCGAGTTCGTTGAGCATCGAGAGCTCCTCGAGCGCGCGCGTGAGACGGACGTTCTCCTGCTTCAGCGATTCCAGCTGAGCGCCGAGATCCCCTCCCTGACCCCCGCCAGGCTTCGAGGAGAGTGCGTGAGATATCTGACCCAGAAGGCTCTTTTTCGGCATGGTCCCCGCTTCCGGCGAAGTTCAATTCCAGTATCCGCGGGAGAGAGTCCCAAAAACCTGCGGGCCCCCTCGTTAGAGGGTACCGGATGAACGCGTTCCGCGTCAACGAACGAACTCTGCCCAACCCCTCGAATATTCGGTTCGAGAAATCACGTCGGCTTGCGCGCCTCGTACAACTGCCGTATGCCGAATTCGCACGCCGGATACCACTGGAACATTCTCTCGAAAAGCGGATTGAGTTTGTGAACCGGGCCCAGCTCTCCTGGAACGAACAACGTCGCTCGGTGATCGACCACTATCAAACCGGACTTCTTCAGCATCTCCTTGACCAGGCGCGTGGACGGAAACCGGTGGGGGCCTTCTCCGTGGTTGCCCATGAAGCGATCGGCGATCCAGAGGTGCGGCTCGATCGCCGCGCTCGGACACGTGAGAACGATCTGGCCGCCCGGTCTGAGAACACGACACATTTCGCGCAGGAACTTCTGCGGGCTCGGACTGTGTTCCAACGCTTCCAGGGAAAGGACGGCATCGAAGTGGCTGTCAGGAAAGTCGAGAGTCTGCAGATCGGTCGGCCGGAACTTCTCCCCGGGAAAGCGCTCTTTGGCTTGTGCAAGCATCACTTTCGATATCTCTGCGTTCTCGAGGTCTATCGCCGGGAACCTGGAGCGAATATACGGAAGAGCCTCGCCGTTCCTCGACCAGACGTTGAGAAGCCTCCCGTTGGCGGGCGCTTCTATCCTGGGAACGGAGATCTCGAACCGTTGTACATGAGTCTCCTGCAGTCGCAAATTCGCCTGCTCGTAATGACGCGAGGCCACGTGAGACCAGAAGGCTTCCACCTCCTCGCTCGAGAAAGGGAGCTCGGTGGCACGACCTCCGCCGGGCGGTTCACCAGGATGACGTCTGAGGATAAGCGGTTTCATGCGGCCTCGCCCGGAAGTCTACCACACCTCCCCGTCAGCCCGTCAAACGAAGAGGGGTATCGGAGCCTCCGGCGGCCTTGTGAGATTCCCTTTGCCGTCCCGCTCCTATCCGGTTTACAATAACAAGATAGCGTTCGTTTGCGATCGTCCGGGCAAAACCTCGAATCGGGGGGCGCCACCAGTTCGGACCTCGCCTGTCCGTACGCTGTGTTTTCGATTGGTGAAACCGGTGGCCTGGAGAGGCGAGCCCAGACAGGAAAACATCCATGACTCCACTCATCCACCGAAAGCACGCCGCGTGCGCGGCGCTCGCCGTGGCGGGCCTTCTGGGCATATTCGCTTCCTGGTCTGGCGCGCCCATCTTTCCGTTCGGCCTCTGCGGGTTCCTCGTTCTGTCGCTGGTCCCTGGCGCAGCCGCGTACAGGCTCGCCGCGAGAGAACCCGACCTCCTCGAAGAAACGACCGCCGCCGTGGCGTTGAGCCCGGTGCTGACCACCGCTTTCGCCACGCTTGCGATGCTCGCGGGGATCCCGGCTCGAGAAACGGCCACTCTTGCCCTCCTCCTCGCCTCGGCTCTCGGTTTCTTCGCGTATTGGCGGGCCTCATCGATCCGGTGGACGCTCGACAGAGGGCACTGGCTCGCCCTCGGCGTTCTCCTCGGTGCGGTCTGCGTAGTAGTCGCCTACCTCCCACTCACTGAAGAATGGTGGCGGGTGAGATCCGATGCCTGGTTCCACGGCGCAGTGGTCGCCCAGATCAGGGATTTCGGGATACCGCCGGAGGACCCCTACGCCGTGGGCATTCCCCTCCAGTACATGTGGTTTTACCACGTGTTCGTGCTCACGCTCTCGCAGGCGTCCGGAATCGGCTCTTTCATGGTGATGGCCCTCATCAATATACCGGCCCTCATCGGTTACGCCCTCGCGGCCTTTCTCTTCTCTTCTATTTTCCGACAGAAGTTCTCCCACAACTTTGCCGCGATGCTCACCGCCCTTTTCGGCATGAACGCCGCGTTCTGGGTCTTTTTCCCGGTGAGGCTCCTCGTCGGCGACGTGCGCTTGGGCGACGAGGTATCGCGCACCTTTGCGCTCGAGCCCTTCGACATCCTCAGCGCTCGCCATCTTGTCCAGTTTGGATGGGTCCAGGAATTCCTTCTCGACAAGTTCATGGTGGCCACCGCGTTCTCGCTGGCTCTCTCTCTGATGGCAGTCTTGTGGTGGTCCGCCGTCAAATACCTGAGCAGTGAGAACCGAGCGTATCTGGTGACCGCATTCGTCTCGGCCTTCGGCGTCGTCGCTTTTCACACGGCGATCGGGACGGTGGTGTTCGCTGCCGTTGTCGGCGGACTGCTCATGCTGATCGTTTTCCGGCGACGCGTGGCCGCGTTCGCGCTTCGCCCCGTCGCCAAGCTTCTCGCAACGCTTTTCGTTTGCGGGATCTTCCTCCTTCCGTATCTGTATTCCGTCACCTACGCCAAGAGAGACAGCGAGGCGTTCCCTCTCGGGTTCTCGGCGCCGAAAATGATCGGAATCGTCATGTCGTGCGCTCTGGTCATATTCCTCTCCGCCCTCCAGTTCAGGCGGATCATGCGCTCGCGAGACATGGCGACACGCCTTCTCGTCTTCACCACCGCGGTGATTATCGTTATCTGTGCAGTGCTTCGTCTCCCCGCGGCGAATGCCTACGATAAGCTTCCATTCCTCCTTTTCTTCCCCCTCGCCGCGGTCGGCGGGTGGACCATCGCTGAATTCTCGGAACGCGCCTCAACCTCCCGGGGGCGTGTTTTCCGGTACGTGCTCGTATGCGTGTTGGCGTTCGCGCCGCTCAACATCTTCATGCTCGCCGCTTACTACAATACGACACCCGTCCCGGTGCTGGACACGAACGAAGAGACCGTGGCCGCCTGGGTCCGCAGTGCTACGCCCAGAGAGTCCGTGGTGTTCGATACTAACCGCCGTTCCTTTTTGTTGATTGCCGGGCCGAGGCGATATTACATCGGAAGCGAGTTTTACGCCGACTCCTGGGGATACGACCGCAAAGAGATCGACAAGCGAATGGCGATCAAGAACGACATATACTCCCCCGGGGATCTCGAACCGTTGACGCTCGAGACGCTGGGCGAGATGCCGGCCCCGGTCTACATCGTCGTGAGGAGAAACGACAGCACCGTGGACGCGGCCAAGTTCGACCAACGCAGCCCGTTTTTCCGGCGCGTGTTCACGAGCGGGCCGATTGCTGTGTTCGAAGTGGACCGCGGCGCGTGCCTGTCGGCCGGCCGCGGCGACCCGTCCGGTTGAGCGGGATGGAGCCGCACTGCAGCGTCTATGAAGAAACAACTCATCATCGGATCTCTCGTGAGCGCTCTGTTCCTCTACCTCGCCCTCCGCGGGATCCAGTGGGACGTTCTGAGGGACGTCCTCGGCCGCACACGCGTCATTTATCTGGTGCCGGCCGTGATCGCCGGCTTG
>CAZYCB010000061.1:0-4045 GCA_964645735.1 uncultured bacterium
ATCGACGAGGAGCGGGGCGGTCCTGTTCCTCGACGGGGAAGTGGTTGATTCTCCAGAGGTGATGTCGGTGAGCGACGGTGAATCGGAGGGGGCGGCTGCGCTGGGGCCAGCGGGGACGTGTCTTGGACTGTATGAACGGTACGGCGATGATTTTGTCAAGAAACTGGACGGTCAGTTCAATATCTTGGTCTACGAGTCCAGGAACGAAACGGTGAAGGTGTTCAACGACCGGCTGGCTTGCCGGCCGTTCTATTACTACTGTGCCGATGGGTTGGCGCTCTTCGGTATCGAGATGAAGGCCTTGATCGCGGCGCTGGGGAGAACGACGCCGTTCGACCGCATGGGCGTCCTCGAGCTTTTTGCATTCGGACACAATCTCGGTGATCGCACGATTTTCAGCGGAGTCGAGGTGATGCCCCAGGGAGCGGTGCTGGAGTTAAAAGGCGGCTTGGCACGTGCACGGCACTACTGGCGCCCTGCCTTCGACAACAAGCGTTGCTCCGTCACCGCCGGTGAAGCGGCGCAGGAGCTCGGCAGGCGCTTGTGCGCGGCAGTCGGCCGGCGGACGGACGGCAAGCGCAGTTACGGTATATTTCTCAGCGGAGGACTGGACAGCAGAGCCGTCGGAGGGGCGCTCGCGCGGGTTCGGCGCGATGTCGCGAGTTTTACCTTCGGCGCTGACGGTTCGCCGGACCTCGTGTACGGCAAGCAACTCGCCGCTCGATTCGGCTTCACTTTTTGCCGACTGCTCTACGACGACGTTTCTCTGACAAAGATTCTGCCGCAGGTAGTCTGGCGCACGGAAGGGACTATCGGCTTCAACAACACGCTTTCCATTCTGCATCATCGAGAGATTCGTGCGAGGGCGTCCATCATCTTCAACGGGTTGCTCGGCGACGTCATTACCGGTGCGACGCTGAAGCGGCCTGAACAGTTCATCGCACGAAGTGCGGGCGAACTCGCAAAGCATATTCTGGAGAAACGAACGGCGCTTCCATTGTCTACGCTCAGAGCGCTCTTCAAGCCCGCGTTTCTGGAGGAAACGCACGCCGAGATGCTCAGGGGTTTTGAGAAATCGCTGGTTGATCTCGGTGAGGATCGCTTGCCTCTCGTGCGCATACTTTGGGACATGACCGTGCGCCAGCGTCGAAGTTCATTGAGTTCGCCGGCGATCGACCGATACATCGTGGAACAGGTGACCCCTTTCAGTGACGCCGCGGTGCTGGACTGGATGTTGACCATGCCCCTGCGTTACCTGTTCGGTCAGCGCGTGTACAAACGCATGATCGTAGAGAGCTTTCCAGAAGCAGCTCGCGTTCCGTGGACCACAACGGGGCGGCCCCTAACGAGTAGCGTTGTGGTGGATTCGGCCGTGCTGGCCTGGCTTTTCGCGTCCAGCCGAATACGCCGTCGGATCGGCGGCAGCCGACAGGTTCCTCCGGCGGCTGACATCGGGGACCTTCGTTCGTACGTGGAAACGCGACTCCCATGGGAGATTTTCACGGGCGATATGTTCGACGAGCGGGGAGTCCGCCGAGTGGCTCGGGCGGCGATCGACGGGACTGGGTCAGCCAAGGCGCTGTACCTTCTGGTGACGTTTGCCGAATGCGCCCGCTTGCTGGCGTCCGGAGGGTTATCCGAGCCACCGCCAGAGACGTGGCCCGTGCTGAACTAGCGGCGGCAGGGTAAGCTGCGAACCGGTCGCGAGTTAAGATACTGCTTGCACTGCGCGAGACGTTCTTCGTATCGTCCGTAGTGACCGACGAGTGAAAATCGCCTTCTCGCCGAGGATCGGTTCGCACGTACGGTGAGACAAACGTGGATGGAGGTCGTCGGGCTCCGTTCGAGAAAGCGCTTACGTAACGGCCCCCCTGAAACGGTTGCATCGATTCGGAACGACATGGTGCTGAGCCCTTTCGGCGCGCCTATGGCATTTGTAATCTTGGCAGGCATAGTTGCAGCCGTGTGGTTCGTCGGTCGAATCATCCGGCAAAAAAACGTAGACGTGATCCTGCTCGCGAGCATTCGTCGCAAGCAGCGGGCGCACGAGGGTGTGAAGCATGTCTTCTTCTGCCTGGTCGACCACTTCGAGCCGTACTGGCACGACGTGGACGACACCTGCGCTCGGTCACGGGTCGAGGAGTGGCGGTCGAAAATTCCGGCGATAGCGGACGAACTGCGAGACGACGGTGGCAGACGCCCGCAGCACAACTTTTTTTATCCGCAGGAGCAATACGACTTCAGATGTCTGGAGATGCTTGCCGAGCTTGAGCGTGGCGGCTATGGGTCGGTCGAAGTCCATCTTCATCACGACGAGGACACATCGGAGCGTCTCCGGGACAAGTTGATTGACTTCAAGACGAGGCTGTACGATACGCATGGGCTTCTCCGTCGGGCCGAGGGAACCGGTGAAATCGAATACGGGTTCATTCATGGGAATTGGGCGTTGGACAATTCCGGGAAGAACGGGACCTGCTGCGGGGTGAGCGACGAGATAACGGTTTTGAAGCAGACGGGCTGCTATGCGGATTTCACCTACCCGTCCGCGCCGCATCCCACTCAGCCGCCGGTCGTCAATCGTATTTACTATGCCACGGACGATCCTCGGCGAGCCATGTCGCACCACAGGGGAGTCGACGTGGAGTTCGGCGGTGGGCGAACAGGCGACCTGATGCTGGTCACGGGTCCGCTCGCTATGAACTGGCGGGGTGGTCGTTGGGGAGTGTTGCCTGCCGTCGAGAGCGCTGAAGTGAAGGCGGATAACCCCTCGTCCGCGGAGCGCGTGAGGATCTGGATCAAAACGGGTATCTCCGTGGTCGGATGGCCGACGTGGGTTTTCGTGAAGGCCTACACACACGGAGCTCAGGATAAGAATTCGAGTTTCTTGCTGGGTGAGGGCATGAGAGATCTCTACCGCCACCTCCGCGAGGTCTGCGGGGATGGAGAGAAGCACGTCCTGCACTTTGTAACGGCGAGAGAACTGTATCATTGCATCAAGGCTCTCGAGGCCGGCGATCGGGAGCAGATCGCGAAAATCGAAGCATTCGACTACGGTCCGCCCGTCGAGAATGCATCGAGCCCTGTGTGAGGCACTAGAACAGTGCTTGCCGACGTCGGCCCCCACCGCCGACGGACGAGGAGCCGCCCAGACTAGGTGCGAGATGGCACGTAGTTTGCCCGGCCGGCTTGCTGGCTTTCACCAAAAAACCGGGAATAGGAAGTGTCCGGCGCGGAACGCGGTGTTCCTGCGTTTCCGGGAAGGAGCGAGGGCGGGACGGTTGTTTCTTTCCGTTTCTCGGTTTCGAGCGAACCTGTTAGAGAGTTTGAATAGCCGAAGTTGCAGATCATGCGGTATGGGCATTGCAGACTGAGAGCACACGTGCTTCAATCCGCCCGCGGAGAACGGATGAAAGCGGTTCACCGTGGACGTGGGCGGTAGCGTAACAGCGATCTGAACACAACGGTGGGAGGAGATCACCAATGTCGTTTGTCAGAATCTCTGGAAGACTTGCCGCCGCTCTGATCGTCACGGCAGCATGCCTGGCGTGGGGAGCAGCATCCCCGGCGATCGCAACGACCTATTACGTGAAAACCGACGGCAGCAATTCGAGGGATGGACGGTCTTGGGCGAACGCGTGGGCGACGATTCAATACGCTGCGGACAACGTCTCGGACGGAGATGCGATCGTCGTGCGTGCGGGCAGATTCAGGCCATCGTCGCAGGTGGCGATAGGCGGAGTGACGGAGCTGACACTGATCACCGAAGTAAGGGCCGTGACGACCGGAGTGATTCCATCGGACGCGGGGTACGTGGCAGGACAGACGATACTGGACGGATCCGACATGTCCTCCGGATCGATTATGCAGGTTGGCGGAAGCTACGACGCGCGCGGCTTCAAGCTCGATGGGTTCGTGTTCGAGTACTCCCCCGAGAGAGGTCTGAAACTGTGGAACAACGACAATTCAGAGGCGGCGAGACCCAGGACCTCGGAGTTCGACATCGGATACTGCACCTTCAGGAACAACGAACGGACGGGCCTCATAA
>CAZYCB010000062.1:0-1810 GCA_964645735.1 uncultured bacterium
TACTGCTGCGACCTTATGGACCTCGGGTCCGGCGCAACAGGCCCTCACTACAAGCACGTGAACGAGAACGTCGCGGCGAACGTGGGACTCTTCGTCCCCGGCGACGTGATCAACTACGTGCTTGCGGCGAAGAACACGCTCAACCAGTGGAGCTACTACACCAGGACCTTCAAGGGCCAGGGTGGCTGGTTCCGGACGAGTGATCTCAATCAGGCTCTGGCGACTCCGATGGAGTGGTCGGTGCTGCCGGATGCGGGACGCGCAGTTGGAGACCTCGGCGACATTCTCTATGTCGACGACGGTGACGACCGCGTGTCGCCGCTCTATTTCGATTGGGCGTTCTCGGCTCTCGGACTGACGAACCGCGTGGACCGTTTCGACGTCCTCGGTCCGTCGACGGGCGGCGGGAACAGCTTGGCTTCGCGCGTGAAGAACATCCAGAACCAGATGATCGGTGATCCTATCGAGGTTTACCAGAAGGTCATCTGGAACACGACGAACCTGAGCACGGCCCTCATGGGCGACGGCGGAACCCCGAGCGGCGGAACGAGCAGCGAGAAGTCGGATGACTTTGGGCTGTGCTACGCGTTCCTCGATCAGCATACGGACAACCCGGGCTGGGCGTACTGGGGCGACGATGTGGCCGAAGATTGGGCGATCCTGACCGGCACAGGCGCCGTGGGCGTGAAGAGCATCTACATGAACCACGTGTTGGTGAACCAGGACCAGAAGGTGGCCTCGGGAATAATCAGCCCGAAGGTCGAGCCTGTGGCTCTCTCCCCGTGGGTTCCCGAGACGTTCTTTGCGTTCGGCGGCTGTGGCGTGATCAACAACTTCGACGCCATCAACAAGGTCGGTACAACGGCGCAGGTGTCGCACAACTACCTGGGTCTCCCGGTCGGCAATCCCCCCTTGCCCTCAAAGACCCCGGCGGCGGTCTACCAGGCGACGGCGAACGCGGGCGGTTCGACCGCGCGGTTCCACCTGGCGGGGTTCGCGTATGACTTCATTCGCGATGACGACGCCAACCCGCCTCTGGATCGCATCAACTACCTGAAGTACACGCTTCAGTACTTCCAGAACGTCATCCCGGCACCGGTTGGCATCGATCCGGTGGCGTTTGCGAACACGCTGGACGACAACTACCCGAACCCGTTCAACCCGACGACGACGATCAAGTACAGCATTGCTGATCGTGGTCAGGTCTCGTTGAATATCTACAACGCGGCGGGTCAGTTGGTACGCACATTGGTGAACGAGGAGCAGGCTCCGCAAGCGGGCGGCTTCGCGAAGGTCTGGAACGGACTGAACAATAAGGGTCAGTCTGTGGCCAGCGGTGTGTACTTCTACCAGCTCACGGCGAAGAACTTCGAACAGACGAAGAAAATGGTTCTTCTGAAGTAAGACGTTCTTTTGTTGTGCGTTTCGGACGAGGGCCGGTGCTTGGCACCGGCCCTCGTTTTTGTTGGTGTCGCGCGTGGTGGGGTCGTTGAGGGCCCTCGACGACCCTACCGCCCACGCCTTTTCGACAACGCGACGATGTACGGTCTTCGGCATCGAGGATCCGGGAGGCGGGTGGAATGATCTCGCCTGTTTACAATGAGTTAGGCGCGGCGGGAACCAAAATTTCTATTGACACCTCCTGCGCAATTCCCTTATATTGTTAGCGCTTCGTGAATAGTCCCCACCAAACCCCGCATGCATCTAAGAGGAGAACTCGCTTGATGAAGCTCAGAGTAGCGTTGTTCCTTACAGTGGTGTGTCTTTCGGTCGTCGTGTTCTCGTGCCGGCGGAATCAGCCGTCGCTCAT
>CAZYCB010000063.1:0-2443 GCA_964645735.1 uncultured bacterium
TCGAGTTCGCTCGCCCTCTCCGGCAACACGATCCACGCGAACGTCGCCGATCCCACGATGTCGAACAGCATGAACGGGGGAGGCATGTTCGTGAAGAGCACGTCGGGGCTCTCCATGAACGGGGACGTGGTATCGAACAACTCCTCGGGGATGTCCGGATACCTCGGGTGGGGAGGCGGGATCCACATCGAAGGGTCCGGCGTCACCTTGACCTCGGTGAGAATCGAGGGGAACCAGACGAAGACGATGGGCGGCGGCCTCTACGGCGATGCCACCTCCGCGGTCGCGATGAACGGCGGGACTGTTCTTACCAACTCGGCGATGATCGGAGGAGGAGCGTACGTGTCGGGTCCCTCCAGCCAGTTCAACCATGTCCTCTGGACGGGGAACACCGGAACGGCATGCAGCATATCGGGCGCGACCTCGGGGAGCTTCATCGGAAACACGATGAACCAGAACTCCGGCACGTCGGGAGCGGGACTGTCCGTGGCCAGTTCGACCGTGACGGTGAGGAACAACGTCATCGCCAACTCGACGGGGAGCGGCATCAAGTGCACGGGAGCGCCCGTCCCGACGCCGACGTACTGCGACGTGTGGAACAACACGACGAACTACGACGGGGTGACGGCGGGCACGGGGTGCATCTCGCTCGATCCGCTCTTCGTGAACGCCGGGAGCGCGGACTACCACCTGGCGATCCACTCGCCCGGTATCGACGCGGGCGATCCCAATGCGTCGTACAACGATCCCGACGGGTCGCGGGGCGACATGGGGGTCTACGGCGCGCACGCGTTCGCGATGGATCAGCCCGTGTATCCGAAGGACCTCGCGGTGGCGGTCGTCTCGCTCCACACGGTTCTGAAATGGAGCACGAACCCCGAGCCGGACGTCGCGAGCTACGCGGTGTACAAAAGCACGGCGGCGGCCTTCATCCCGTCGGCGTCGAACTTCCTCGGGCTCGTGACGGCCCCCGACACGACGTACGACGACGGGCTCGCTGTGGAAGGGAACTACTACAAGGTGAATGCGATCGACGGGACCGGGTACGCGGGCGGATACGCGGGGCCGGTCGAGTCGACGGTCACGGGGATCGGGGACGAGGCGGCCGGTTACGCGTTCCGTCTCGACCAGAACCATCCGAACCCGTTCAACCCGACGACGCTCATACGCTACGAGGTGGGCTCGCGCGTCCGCGTGACGCTCGGCGTCTACGACGTGCAGGGCCAGCTCGTGAAAGACCTTGTCGATGAAATGGCGGGTCCCGGGACCTTCACGAAGGAATGGGACGGGACGAACGCGAAGGGCGAAAGCGTGTCGACGGGCGTGTACTTCTACCGCCTGAACGCCGGCTCGTTCGCCCAGACGCGTAAGATGGTTCTTCTAAAATAATCCGCGTCTCTTTGCGTTGAAGAAGCCCGGTCGCCGGTTGAAAACCGGTGGCCGGGCTTCTCTCGTATTTGTCTCTCGTCCTTGTCTCTCGTCTGGTAGTCTCGCCCGCGGACGCAAATTCTTCATCACGCGCAAGAAACACGCATTTTCCCGTTGACAGAATTCCACGCACGCGGCGTCCGTATGCGGCTTTCTAGGTGTTGAAGGCCCCGTGCACGCGCCAGGATGGGCTCTGCGCGATTCAAAATCAATCCCCGGCAGTTCTGCTCCTCTTATGATATCGGGCCCTTCCCGCGGGTTCTGCGGGGCGCCATTTCGGGCATGTTATAATTCCACCAACGACGATCCTCCCGCGTCGGTGTGAATCGGGTCATTCCGTTGTGGGTTTGTGCGCCGCGGTTGTTTCATGGGAGGTTCGTCATGCCTCGCGTCGATTCTTCGGATTACTCGGGTGTCTCTCGTCCCTCGGCTCAGGTTCCCCGATCCAATCTCCTCGCCGGCTCCACGTCGGTCTCGGGTATGCGTCGATGTTCGATTACTGCACCCGGCACCTCGGGTACTCGAGTTCCGCGGCGAGCCGCAGGATCCAGTCCGCCCGGTGTGTCCGGAATTACCCGGAGGTCTACACGCTTCTCGAAAAGAACGAGGTCAACCTGGTCACCCTCTCTTTGGTGGCCTCGATCCTTACGAAGGAGAACGCGGGGAACGTGCTCGCGAAGATCCGGGGGAAGTCTCAGCGGGAAGTGGAGGTAATTGTGGCAACCTACCGACCGCCGGTGTCGATGAGGGATCGGGCGAAACCGGTTTGCGTGGTGGTGCCGGCATCGAGCCGATCTCCACTCAGCGGATCTCCGGGCGAACTTACTCCCACTGCTGGGAGTGAAAAAAGACCCAACATTACAGCCGGCGGCCTCGCCGCCGGCCCGCCCCAAGCTAGCACCGAGGCGCAAGCTCCGCGACAAGCTGCCACCCAACCCTCCGACACCCTTCCCTCTCCCCACCTCGAGACGAGGTTCTTGATTCAATTCCTCGCGAGCCCCCGGTTCGTGCAGAA
>CAZYCB010000064.1:0-4062 GCA_964645735.1 uncultured bacterium
CACGCCGCGAGCCCGCTCCTGGCCGAAGCGCTTCTCGCCAGAGCGTGGAATGCGCTTCGCCGTGACACGCTTCGCGAAGCGGCCGTCTATCTCGACCGCATCAAGACCCAGCACGCGTACATGACGGCGAACCCCCGCTTCGTCATCGCGGACGCGACCGTCGCATATCTGCAAGACAGGCCAGCCGACGCTCTCGCGGCGCTTGCCGGCAAAGAGAGCGCGCCGGCGATCTACCTGCGTGCGCTCTGCTGCGAAGCGGCCGGCGACATGCTCAAGGCTGCCGCGCAATTCCAGGCTCTCACCGAACGTTTTCCGGATTCGGCGCTTCGCGATTACGCGCTGCTCGCCAAAGCGAACATCTTCTTCGCGAGCGCGGCGTACAAGACCGCGGCGGAAGAGTTCGAGAACGTGGCGGGGCGGGCGTCCCGGCCGGATGTAGTGGCGGAAGCCCGATTGCGTCAGGCGGCGTGCGTTTATCTGGATAACCGCCCCGACGAGGGCACGGAACTTTTGCGGGGTTTGACCGCCTCGCACCGGGGTACCGATATCGCCGCACGCGCCCAGCTTCTTCTGGGCGAGGCGCTCTTCGGGCAGGAGCGCTACGAAGAGGCGATTCTCGAGTTCAACCGCGTGCTCACGGATTACTTCGAACACGAACTCGCCGCGAATGCTCAATACAGAGCCGGCAGGTGCTTCGATGCGCTCGGCCGGTACAACGAGGCGACGAGCGCGTATCAGCTCGTCGTGTCGGGCTACCCGCAGTCGCCGCAATCCCCCGCGGCGGCGTACCTCGCCGGGATAGGACTTCTCCACGAGGGCCGCGCGCAGGCTGCAGCGCCGTATTTCCAGATCGTTCTCGACCGATACGCGCATAGCAAGGACGAGGGCACGATCGTTTTCGCTTCGCCGGAGCACCAGGAGCTCGTCGAAGCGGCGCTTTGCCTCCTCGAGTATTCGTATCACCAGACCGGTGACATGGGCCGGCTCTCGGGAGTGCCGCACCTCATGCTGCAGAAGATGCCGGCGAGTTCATCGCCCTGGCGCGCGTACGCCCTGCTCATAGACGCCGACGCGCTCGCCGCTCAGGGCCGTTACGACGAATCCCAGAAAGTTCTCGAGGCCCTGATGCGCGAGTTCCCCACACACGACGTGGCGGTACCGGCGAACCGGCTCCTCGCGTGGACGTACGCCCGCCAGGGGAACGACGAGCTGGCCATCGAGACCGAGGAGCGCATGCTGGCCCGATACGCGAGCGAGCGTGACTCCGAGAACTTGAGCTCTGCGTATCTCAACAAGGCGCATATTCTTTTCAACAAGAAACAGTACAAAGAGGCGGCGGAGGCGTACGACGATTTCCTTCGCCGTTTCCCCGATCACGCGAAACATATTCTCGCGCTCTATCAAGCGGGGCTTTGCCATTACCGTCTCCAGCACACCGGCGATGCGGTGGACCGCTGGGAGATGCTCGTCTCGGCGGACCCGTCAGCCGACATCGCCGAACGCGCGTGGGTCCGAACCGGCGACGTCTACTTCCAGGCGGAACATTTCGATGATGCCAAGCGCTGCTACCAGGGACTGCTCGACAATTTCAAGGAGAGCAAGGGAGCCGCGCTCGGGATGCTGCGCATGGCGCAGTGCGACTACAACGCCGGCCGCGATGCCGATGCGCTCGCGGTGTTCTCGGGCGTCGTCCAGCAATACCCGAACACGGGGATCGCCCGTGAGGCGGAAAAAGGGATGGAGAGAGCGCTCTACCGTCTGGGCCAGGGGAAGGACGGCGTCGAGGTTCTCGCCCAGCTCGTCGAGCAGTTCCCGACGAGCCCATTCGCGGCGGACGCGCAGTTCGAGATCGCGATGCGCCTCTACGAGGCGAAGGATTACGCGAAGGCCGCGGACGCGTTCCGGCGCGTCGTGAGCCAGTTCCCCGGATACTCGGCTGCCGACAAGGCGCACTTCCTCATGGCCGACGCCTACGACAAGGTCGGCGCCACCGAAGACGCGCGGCTCGCCTACGAGCAGTTTCTCATGTTTTTCCCGGAGAGCGAGTTCAACGCCACGGTTCGTTTCCGCCTCGCCTCGACGCGCTTCGATGCCGGCGACTACATGAGAGCGGCGATCGATTTCGCAACGGTCATGGAGCACGAGACATCGAAGGACATCGCGTCGGCTTGCCTTTTCAACCTGGCGCTTTGCCGCAAGATGCTCGGCCAGAGCGAGGATGCGCTCGCCGCGCTTCAGAAATACAGAGAGCTCTATCCCGGCGACGAACGATCGGCCGAGGTCGCCTATCATGTCGGCGACACCCGCGAGAAGGCCGGACGCAGCGAAGATGCCATAAAGGAATACGAGACAGCTCTGGCGTCAAAACCCGGGGACCTCTCTACGGAACTCCACTACCGCATCGGAATGTGCCGGGAGAGTCTCGGCGACGAAAAAGCCGCTCTGAAATCCTACAAAACGGCGATGGAGTCCAAAGACAAAACCGACGCGTTCAGGCTCTCGGCCGTGGCCCGGTGCGCGGCGATCCACGAGAAGAACGCCGACTACGCGGAAGCCCTGGCGGATTATCGCGATTTGATACGGAACGCAAAGGACCCCGAACTCGTCGTCGCGGCAAAAGAGCGCGCGGCCGAGCTCGAGGCGGCTGGCAAGTAGTCTCGACACGCAACAGAGGGGGAAAACGATGTTCAACGAATTCAGCTGGCTGCAATCCACATTGGGAAGCCCTGTCTTCATGGCGCTCGTGCTCGGCAGCATCGTCACGTTCGGCGTGGTGATCGAACGCATCTATTACTATCACAAGCGCCGCGGGGACCCCGACGAGACCCTGAGACGGGCGTCGGCGAAGATCAGGGAAGGACAGTTGCGGGAAGCGGCGACGCTCTGCGAAGCGACGGCTCATCCCCTGGGTCCTGTTGCCGCCGACATCCTTCGAAACGGGATGAAAGACTCGCAGTCGTTCGAGGAGCGCCTGCACATCGCTCTGAGCGGACAGAAGCTCCTCCTCGAGCGCAATCTCAACGTGCTCGGCACCATGGCCGTTGCATCCCCTCTCATCGGACTGCTCGGGACGGTATGGGGCATCATGCGGTCCTTCTCCGCCATGGCGAGAACGGGTTCGGCCGCGCCCGCGGTGGTCGCGTCTGGGGTCGCCGAGGCTCTCATCACCACGGTGGGCGGTCTCGTCATCGCCATACCGGCGCTCATGCTCTACAACCATCTCACGCGGCGGATGACCGTGATGCTCACCGTAGCGGAAAACAACAGCCGGAGGCTCCGGACCATTCTCGTCGAAGAAGCGTCGAAACCGCAGCCCGCGCAGGAGCCCCAACAGGGCCGGCGGCTCGCGGACATACGAAAAGAAATCTCCGAGCGTTACGAAGAACTCGAACGATCGGACGCGAGGTAAGGCCATGCCGATCTGGAAGAAATGGAATTCGGAAACGGGCGGACTTTTCGAAATCAACATGACGCCGCTCATCGACGTGTCTCTGACGCTCGTGTGCATTCTTCTCCTCTCGTCGCCGCTGGCGTTCGAGTCCGGCATCACGGTGAAAAAGTCCGCCCGGTCCGCCGCGGAGGCAAAGAAGAAGATGCCCGAGGACCGCGTCGAGATCTTCGTCGTTTCCGAGGACAGCGTCGTGGTGAACGGAACCGCCGTCGCCCGCCGCGAACTTCGCGAAACGCTCACGCCTCTTCTCGATACGAGCCAGGAGCGGCTCGTCGTCGTCGGATGCGACGACACGGTGTCGCACGGAGCGTTCGTCGACGTGCTCGATCACGCCAAGATATGCGGCGCGCTGGAGATCGCCGTCGTGGGGAGATGACATGAAACCGTTCATGGATGAACAGACACCGGCCAACGTCAAGATCAACGTCACACCGATCATCGACGTCGCCATGGTGCTCGTGATCACGCTTCTCATCACGGCGCCGATGATCGCGATGAGCAACATCGACGTGAATCTTCCCGAGACGCAGACGCGAAGCATCGAGAACGAGGTGCGTGTCAGCGTCACGCTGGGACCCGACGGCCGGACGGCCGTGGACGACAAGACCGTC
>CAZYCB010000065.1:0-1922 GCA_964645735.1 uncultured bacterium
ATTCCTTGTAGCCGTAATGTTGGCCGAACGCGCACGTATCCGGCCAGTCGGCGGGAAGATCGGACGCGCCCGTGCTGTGCGAGCCCTTGAATTTGAAGCACTAGCATCCCATAGGCTCACCCGCTGGTGCGAAAAAAGTGCCGACCGGGAGGCCGTTTGCCTGTAGCCTACAGGCATATGAAAAAACACCAACCCCGATGCCGCAAGGCACCAAGCGCCCGCAAGGGCGGACCTTCCCGGCCGACGAGAAGCAAGCATACCGTGTTCCGGCAGGCCTGCAACCTGATTCCCGGCCACCTGATCCCGGAGCTCGCGCGCGAGTTCGAGATCGACGCACGGAAGTTCAGCGAGAACAGCCATGTCCTCTCGCTGCTGTACACGCACTTGGGACGCACCGACAGCCTCAACGAGACCTGTGACGCACTGCGGGTGCACGAGGCGGAGTTCATGCGTACCCGCGGGGCGACAGCCCCAGCGCGCAACACGTTTTCCAACGCGAACCGAACACGCGATCCGGCGATGGCAGAGGCGTTGTACTGGAGGATGCTCAAGCGCCTGCAGGAGGAGTGCCCGGGGTTCACGGAGTACGGGAGGCACTCGGGCTTCATCTTTCGCCTGAAGCGCGAGATCTTCGCGATGGACTCCACGACACTGCAACTGACTCTGGCGAGTATCGACTGGGCGCGCCATCGCCGCAAGAAGGCGGCCGCGAAGTGCCACCTGCGGCTGAACATTGGCTCGTTCCTGCCCGCTTTCGCCGTGGTTGAGGACGCGGGGCACCACGATTCCGTGAGGGCGGAGGCGCTTTGCGCGGGGCTGGTGACGGGCGACGTGCTGCTGGGCGACCGCGCCTACGTGGACTTCCCGTTCCTGTCGGGCCTGGACGGGCGCGGCGTGTTCTTCGTCCTGCGCCCGAAGAAAGGGATGCTCTTCGAGACCGTCAAGGAACTGCCCTGCAAGGGCAAGATCCTGCGCGATGCGCTGGTCCGGCCGGCTGGCGTAAAGACCTCCAAGGCCTATACGGGTCCGCTGCGCCTCGTGACGGCACTCGTCACGGTCGATGGCGTCGAGCGGGAGATGACCTTCGTCACGAACAACACCTCCTGGAGCGCGCGGACCATCGCGGAACTCTACCGCGCCCGGTGGGCTGTCGAACTGTTCTTCAAGGAGATCAAGCAGACCTTGCAGTTGCGCGACTTCGTCGGCACCAACGAGAAGGCGGTCAAATGGCAGGTGTGGACCGGCTTGCTGGCGCACCTGCTGCTGCGCTTCCTCAAGCACGTCTCGGGCTGGCGACACAGCTTCTCGCGTTGCGCGGGGATCGTCAGGGCGGCGCTCTGGGTCAAAGCGGACCTGCTTGAAATCCTGCGTTGCTATGGGACAGCAGGTGCGCCGCATAGACCCGTAACCGGATCGAAACAGCCGTTTCTCCCCGGATTTGAAGCCTTCTCGAGTTGGCCTGTGGGACAGCATGGGTGATTCACCTCGGAAAACCGCGCGATTCAGAACGGCGCAGCGGGAGATTTCAGCACACACAACGGCGTGGAGTGGCCAACCCCAGGCGAAATACCCCCGGAAAACGCGGGGGTTGGGGGAATCGTGCCAGCTCGCGGGAAAGCCTATGGGATGCTAGTGATACTGAATACTGAATACTGAACACTGAATACTTGGTACTTTCGCACGGGAGAGAGATTAGCTTGCAAATGAGAATCGACAACCTTCTGGCGGCTGGCGCGCTGGCGGCGGTGTGCTGCATTCCGGCGGCGCTGTTCGCGCAGGCGGATATCCAGCCGGAAAAATGGGATGCGCCGCGCATCGCGGCTTGCCGCAAGTTGGCCGATGACGCCTATGCCGCAAGGGATGTCGAAGCGGGGAACCTTCATCTCAGGGACCTGATCGAGAACTGTCCCGGGCGCTGGGAT
>CAZYCB010000066.1:0-2701 GCA_964645735.1 uncultured bacterium
GCTTCTTTGGGACATTCAAGACCCGCGAGATCGAGCAGCGTCGGCATCAAATCGATGTGCCTCGTCATCTCTGTGATCCTCTTTCCCTGAGGAATGAGGCCCGGCGCGTGAAATATGAGCGGCACATGCGCCTGTTCCTGGAACGCAGACGATCCGTGTTCCCACGCGTCATGCTCGTAGAACTCCTCTCCGTGGTCGCCCGTGAGGACAACCAGTGTTTCCGACATTTTCCCTGTTTCCTCGAGCCAACCGAGGATTCTCGCAATCTGCTCTTCGGTGTACCGGATGCTCGCCGCGTAGAGAACTTTCAGATCCTCGGTCTCCTCGTCGCTGACCCGGATGCCCGCTTCCCCCACGGGAAAGGCGCCTCCCGTGGGCACCGGATTATCCATGATCCTCTTCGAAGGCGGCTGCCTGTCCAATAGAAACTCCCTGGGCCCGTACGGAGCGTGCGCACCCCAATAGTGCACATAGGCAAAAAACGGAGCGTCATCGAGGTCACGAAGCCATCTCAACGCCGCATCCGTCACGACCCGCGAGTCGAACTCGACCTCCTCTGGCGTAGCGTGAGTCGCCTCCGTCCCTTTTTTCGTCAACGCGATCGTCGGCAGGCGGAGCCGGCCCCTGAAACGATAGAGCAAGGTGCAGTCGAAGGCCCATGAGAGCACGCAGGGAGACGCCCAGAACTGATCGAAACCCCTTCCGAAGCCGTTGCGCGGGACAAAATAAGGGGTCTCAGCGAACGCTGCCGTGCGATACCCCGCGCGTCGGAAAACCTCTGCCATGAAGGGCGCTGTCGACGACACCCGATACCCTTGCCCCACGGCTCCATGACTAGACGGATAGAGTCCGGTGAAGATGGTCGCAATGGATGGCAGTGTCCACGTCGATTGAGCCACGTGGTTTTCGAAAAGAACACCCCCCGCAGCGAGGCGATCGGAGGTCGGGCTCGCGCCCCACTTGGCGCCGTAGCAGGTGAGAAAATCGGCGCGCTCGGCATCGGTGAGTATCACGAGGACATTCCGGTGTGCACCCGCCTGCGCTTTGCCCCCGTCGTGATCGAAAAGCCCTGTGTAAGATCCGAAGAGCGGATCCCACGCCAGACCGACGACAATCCACAATGCGACCGCGGCCCGAACGACCTTCATCCGGGTGGACCCCAGGCGGCACGCAATCCAAGTGAGGACGCCGACGAGAAGGAGACCCGCCATGGCGACCCCCAACGTGATAGGCGACGTGAGAGGCAAGGGACTCGATGGGTTTTTTTGTATGTAATTCGCAACCGCCCCCACGAAAAGACCTGCGCCGACGAGAGCCTCGACAAAACGCCTTCCTGAAACTCCCTCTTCGCCAGCTCCTCCGGTCGGAGTCTCCGCGTTCGGCGTTCTCTCCCCGCGCCCCTTCCCCCACACACCCTTGTCACGAAGCGCCTCCCACACGACACGAAGTACACCGGCTCCGATCCCGGCGTAGAGCGCGTAGTTCAGCACGAGTTCCACCGGGAACAACGGATTCTGTAACCCCACGCGAAAACGGTGGTTCCAGAGGAAGCCTTCGAGAAGCCCGGCACCCGAACCCCAGAGCGCACCGAGGACGAAACTGTCCCGAAACGCTGTCAACATCCGGGTTCGCATGAATCGGCTCATCGTGACAACCCCTTTTCCGAAAGAGCGACCGCACCGCTCACGATAGTCGAATTCGTTGTTGGGTGGGTCGCCCGGTCCCTCTTTCAAACACAGCGCCTCGCAGAAGCGGATCACCGCGCCCGGTGATCCGCGCTTCCGTGAGGCCCGCTTTATTGTACTGCATCGTTCATGCTCTTTCAAACGGAAACCGACGCGGTTCCATGACATAGACCGATCCGTTGCGGCCCGCGGATGACGAGAACGCGTCGTGGAGGAGCTGATGCGATTCGCCCACGCGGCAGAGTGCATCGATACTCGAGCAGGGGGTTCTTCGTGCACGCGAATGGACACGCGTGTCGCATGACATCATGCTCTCGGCACCGCATCGAGTCCGCTGGGCGGGCCCCGGCAGGAAACCGGTTGACTATTAACAGATCACGACTTACAATGTTTCCCTATTCGAAACGAGGAGATGCGGCAATCCACAAATCAGGGGCGGAAATGACGTGAGCAGCAGTTCCGAAACGATCAAGAACATCGTTCTTTCCGCGATCATGGCTCTCAATGAGGAGCTGCCGGAAGGCGAGCGCATCGACCCCAGTGGAAAAACTCGTCTGATTGGGCCGCATGGGACCTTGACCTCCCTCCAGGTCGTGAACTTGGTGATCCACGTGGAGGAAGGAATCGCGGAACGCATCGGCGCCGAGCTCGACCTCACCGTCAACGAGGAACTCTTCGACAAAGACGGTCCTCTGCAAACCGTGGACACGTTGACCGCCTATTTGACAAAGGCTGTCGCGGGGGATCATGAATAGCGAGACCAGGTCCGTCTACCTGATTGCGGACTTCACCGTCAGCTCCTTCGCCGCGCTTCTGTCGCAGGATCCCACACTACCCCATCTGAGGGTCAGAGAAGCACCGTACAACCAGGTCGAACCCGAACTGCTGGCATTGGCGAATGGCGCGTCCTCGGCGAACGAGATCGTGTTCGTGTGGACGCGGCCGGACGCTGTCATCGCCTCCTTCGCGAAGCTGCGTCGAGGTGAGACGGTGGACATCGCTCGAGTACTGGAGGA
>CAZYCB010000067.1:0-11108 GCA_964645735.1 uncultured bacterium
TGCTCAAAGCGTTGATGGACGTTCCTTCGAACAAACGGGATGTCTCGGCGCTCATCTGGTTCTGCGAGATGAACGAGAGACCCGCGGGGTTCCACACCGCGCCGATGGGGTCGTCGGCCAAGGCGACGAAGGCGCCGCCGATGCCCGCGGGGCGGGGGCCCAGGTACTGCGAGAGCCAATCGCCGGGCATCCCCGAGGCTTGTTCCGCCGCGGACGACGGACGGGCGCCGAGCGCCGCGAGCGCCGCCAGGCACGCAAAGGCCAGGGCGAAACTGCGGTTTCTATGATCGAATGTCGGTTTCATGGGGCCTCCTCGTTGACGCACGGTTATCGGACGACGGCCATCTTGCGTCGCATCGTGTGAATCGTTTCGCCTTCGCCCTTCGCCTCGATGACGAGTATGTAGCCGCCGCTCGCCACCCATTCTCCGCTGCCATTCTTGCCGTTCCACTGGAACTCGTTGAGGCCGGCCAACCCGCCTGTCCCGCCAGCGGCGAACTCTTTCTCGAACACGAGCCCGCCCGTTACCGTGTAGATCGTCATGGTCACCGTCGCGTCGTCCGAGAGTTTGTAGGCGATCGTCGTCGGCGCTTCGCTCGGATGGAACGGGTTGGGGTAGTTCGTCACCGTTCCTCCGGGGGCGCTGGGATCGACGAGGGCGGTCTCGAGATCGAATTCGGCGGCGAGTTCGTTCGACGTCGCGCGGATCCGCGTGAATCCTGGCTCGCGGGCGCTCAGGAAATCCGCTCTCGCTCGTCCGTCGTCGGCCGTCGCCGTGTCGATGGGAGCGAGCGTCCCCGTGCCGCTCAAGAGCTCGAATTCGACCGGTTCGCCGGGAACGCCGTTCTCGTACGCGTCGAGAAGCGCGGCGTAGATGATGGCGTGTTTGTTGCCGCGGACCCACGTGGGATCGCTCGATAGCGTCAGAACAGCGGGAGGACCGGGTAGGATCGTTACAACCTCGGTCACCGCAGGGACGTTCCCGGCGTCATCTGTCACAACGAGTACAATTTGTTCGGTGAACGTGTATGTTTCCGCGACGGTCCGCTGGCCCTGCAAGAGCTGGAATTGCGTCGTGAGGAGAGTCCCCCGGCCGGGGTCTTGCGTCGACGCGTTCTGGACCTCGACGGTGACGGCGGAATTGATCTCCTGTATCACGCTTCCCGCATCGTTCGTCACCTTGACGGTGAGATTGAACGGTTCGCCGGCCTGAACGGTTGTGGGACTCACCTCGGCCTCGAGGTGAAATCCGCTCGATATCATGCGGACCTGAGTCGTTGACGCGGGCATCGATGTGTTCGTCATGTTGGACGCCGTAAGCTGTTGGAATCCGCCCGTCGAGAGCCGCACATCGAGTTCGGCCCGCCCGTCCGTCATCGGCGTGTCGGACGGAAGTTCGGCCATCGGGTCTCCCGAGGTGATCCGTATGACATCGGTGATGCCGCCCACGGGATTGAAGTATCCGTCGGTTGCATACACGGTGAGCGTGAACGCGAAATTGATCGACTGATCGGTCGCGGTACCCGTCCGGCCTTCGGGAGTTCCCGGCGCGACGGATTCACCCGGGGCGAGAAGGAGAATTCGCGCGTAACTTCCGGGAAGAATCGTCACCGGCCGCGATGTGTGCGGCGTGATCCCTTGCGTTTGTGCGTCCGATGCGGTGATCGTCTGGTTTCCCGCGCAAAAGAGTGTCGCAGGAAAAACGAGCTCGCCGTTCGTGAGCGTCGTCTCGGCGGGAATGTCAGCGAACGCGTCGGTCGAAGAAAGCGCGATCCTGCTGTTGACGCCCGGCACACGGTTCCAGAACTGATCGACCGCGCGCACCATCACGCTGAAGCTCGAACCCGCGTTCTGATCGTCGGGCTCGCCCTCGTAACCCGCGGTGGTCCCGCCCCGGGGGGTTTGGCCGGGGAGAAGGACCTGCACGCCGGAGTACGGGCCGGGAAGCACGACGAAATTGTTGCTCGATCCCATATGAGGCGGAGCGGAAAAATCCGCGCAGTTGAAAGACACAGCGCCGCCCGCGCCGCGAAAAACCATCTCGCCGGACCACACGCCATCGGTGAATGCGATGAGCTCAGGAGAAATGCTCGCCGGTCCCGTATTGGCCGAAAGAGTCGCATTGCCGCTGTAGTCGGGTATCGTGTTGCCGCCGACGTCCGTGGCCCGGATCGTCACGGTCACGCCCTCGCCCGCGGTCACCGGCGATGCGATCGTGCTGATTTCGAAATGATCGGGCGCGCTCGGGATCACGGGTATCCCCCCGCTCGTCATTCCCTGAATGGACCCGCTTGTCTGGTCCGTGACCGTGAGCGTCTGCGTCCCGACCGTGCCGAGCGACACCGTAAACTGACGATAGCCGTCGGAGAGTGAACCCGAGACGGGGACGCTCGCCCCCGGATCGCTCGATGTGATCCTCACGACGTCGTAGCTCGGCAGGGGGTTCCAGTACGAATCGGTCGAGTACACCTGCACGGCGAACGTCTGGCCCGCGCCCTGACTCGCCGGCGATCCCGTGATGCCGGAGATGCTTCCCGGCGCCGGGCTTTGCCCCGGAACGACGATCTGAACACGCGAGAACGTCCCCGGATGAACGGTGAACGGATCGCTCGTGCCGTTTTTCGACGCGTCGGCTTCGAGAAGCGCGTAGATGTTCACGTTGCCGCGGTTGATGCTCGTCTCGTCCGCGCGGTAGAGCGTCACGTTCCCCGCCCACTGGCCGCCGCTCAAGGCCACACGATCCGGAGAGATCCTGCCGAGGCCGTACGACGTGATCTGCTGCAGAAGCACTTCGCCCGAAAACCCGGAAACCGTCTGGCCCGCCGCATCCACGGCACGGACCGAAATCGGCATGGGCACTCCGGCGTATTGATTCTTCTGGCTTATTCGCGAAAATTCGAATCCATGGATCGCGTAGACATCGACGAAAGCGGAGGTCGCCTCCGGTATCGTCGGGTCCGATTCGTCCGCGGCGGTAAAGGTGAACGATCCTGCGGAGTTGCACGTGACGGTAAGCGCCGCGGTTCCGCTCGCGAGCGCGGCCGGACCGGGCAGCGCGGCGCTCTCATCCGTCGAATTGAGCGCGACGATGTCGGTCACCGTGGTCACGATGTTCCACGACGAGTCGCACGCCCTCACCGTCACCACAAAAGGTATACCCATCGTTTGCGATCGTGGCGTCCCGAGTTTGCCCGTCACCGTACCGGGGGCCGCCGTCTCGCCGGGGAGAAGAACCTGGAGGCGTGTGAACGCCGCGCTCGCGGCGTCGACGCCCGTCAGCAGGGCGGCGAGGAACGTGGAAACGAACAGAAATATCATCCCCGTTTTCCAGCATCGTCCTCTGTGCGAAAATCCATATGTGTTGAGCCGCATGTGCACGGTTGTCACCTTCTTCGGTTGGTTCGCTATCGACGAACCGCCTGAAAAACCGAATGGAACCGCAGCTCGCTGGCCGCGCGTTCCGGAACGCCGTTTGAACTTTGTCTTGATCGCGGGGCCGAGACGCTGCAAGGCACGTGCCCCGGGAATCTCTCGCGGGCCAGCCAGAGTCGCGCGCGTTCCCGGCGAATTCCGGCTGCGGTCAGCCATAGCGCGTTTGACCCATACGGACGCCTCAAACATCGTGCGCGGCCTGGCCGCAGTCAGCCACATCTCGTCGTGTCATGGTTGCTTTTGGCCAATTCGGCGATTCGCTTCTGCGATTCGCCGTCGACGGAGAGCGGTTGTTCCGAGTATTTTCTGTCTGGAGGTCGCACGAGGGGTCGCGTAGAATAGTCGAGCGGACTGGAGTTGCGCCAACGACCGTTCAGTGCGTGCCGCAAGAGAGGACACGTGGTTTTTGTGAAGCGAATCTGTTTTGTCGACGGCAAGATTCTCCGCGGCGACCAGGCGTGCGTGCCCATCGATGACCTGGGGCTGCAGCGGGGATACGCCGTCTTCGATTACGCGCGCGTCTACAAGGGCAAGCTCTTTCACGTCGAGGATCACCTGGCGAGGTTCCGGCGGTCGGCGGCGGCGCTCCATCTCGTCATCTCCCGCTCGGATGCCGAGATCATCGATATCGCCAAGGACCTCGTGAACGAGCTGGGGCTCGAGAACCAGGGGATCCGCATGATCCTCACCGGCGGTTCGGCGCACGCGCCGACGCTGCTCGAGAACCCGCGCCTCATCGTGATCGCCGAGGACCTGCCCCGCTACCCCGCGGCCGTGTACGAAAAGGGCGTCAAGCTCATCACCTGCGAGTTCGAGAGGGACCTCCCGTACGTGAAAACGACGAACTACGTGACGGCATTCCGCCTGTCGGGTCTCAAAAAAGAGAAAGGCGCGTTCGAAATTCTCTACACATGGCAGGGAAAGATCCTTGAATGCGCGCGCGACAACTTTTTCGTCTTCGAGGGAGACACGCTCGTGACGCCAAAAGACGACGTGCTCGACGGCATCACGAGAAAAGTCGTCCTCCACATCGTCCGCGGGCATTTCGCCGTCGAGATGCGAGACCTCCACGCGAGCGAGCTCGGCAAGGTGGACGAGGCGTTCCTCGCGTCGACGTCGAAACAGGTGGTCCCGGTCGTCCAGGTGGACGACAGGAAGATCGGGAGCGGCGCGGTCGGCGAGCGCACGCGAGCGGTTATGAGGCTTTTCGACGAGTACGTGGAGAGGTACGGATCGTGAAAAATCACCGGCCGATCGTTTTCGTTGCCGCTCTCCTTATAGTAGTGTGCGGAATACTAGTGTGCGGAAGCTGCGTGAAAAAAGAGCCCGCCGCGCCTGCAAAGGCCCCTAGTCCGACGGGCGATTACATCGGGCAAACGCCCCCGGGCGCGACGCCGGAGCTTTTCGCGCCGGGCATCGTGAGCACGGGCCTCTACGAGAGGGACATCGCGATGACGCCGGATGGGAACGAGATCTACTTCGGAGTGATCACCGCCGGGGACGTGGCGATTGCTTTCACGAAACGGGTAAACGGAGTCTGGACGACACCGGAGATTGCGCCGTTTTGCAGCGACCCGGCGATTTTGAACTTGGAGCCGCATGTCACGCCCGACGGCAAACGGTTCCTGTTTCTCTCGACACGGCCGAAAGAAGGACAGGAGAAAAAGCCGGGATGGGTCTATCAAGACATCTGGGCGATGGATAGAGCTGGCGACACGTGGGGCGAGCCGTACAATCTCGGAAGCCCGGCGGACAAGGATGCGCCGGTGAACACGGATGCGCCCGAATACTACCCGTCCGCTACGAGAAACGGCACCCTCTATTTCACGCGCGACGTCACGGAAAACGGCAAATCGCGAAGCCTCGTTCACCGGTCGCAAGCGATAGCCGTGGTCCATTCGGAGGGCTGGTACTACGGCACTCCCGAGATCCTGCCCCCGGAGGTCAACGCCAGCGATCATCAGTTCAACGCGTTCATCGATCCGGATGAGCGGTATCTCGTCTTCTGCATTGCGAACGACAAGCGCAACATCGGACCCTGCGATTACTACGTTTCGTTCCGAAGCGAGGAGGGCGTGTGGACGGGCCCGGTCAACATGGGCGAACTCATCAACACGCCGGAGAACACCGTTGGCTCGCCGTACGTCTCTCCGGACGGCCGATACTTCTTCTTCGCATCGACCCGGCGAGCGCGGCCCGTCACCGCACGGCAGACGGGCGCCGCCGGGCAGCCCGGCGCGGGCGCGCCGGTGCGAACGTACGAAACCATCCAGGAGATGGAGACAAAACCTCAGAACGGCAACTCGGACGTCTACTGGATCGACGCTTCTTTCATCGACACGCTCCGGCCGAAGCCGGCGCCGTAGCCCGGACGATTCACACGCAATGATCACGCCTGTAGGCACCCACAAGGAGACGATGATGAAACGAATCCTCGTTCTGCTTCTCGTTTGCTCTCTTTTCGCCTGCGCCAAGAAGGAGGACAAGGAAAAGGTCCCGCCGGCGCCCGAGGCGGCGGAATGGCTCGAGAAGGCTCTCGATCTCGACAAGGCGATCGTGCGGACGCCGGCGCCGATTGTTTCCAGCACGAATCCGCTCGACATCGAGTTCAGGGACCCCGTGGTACCCGCGCATCTCGAAGGTACCGTTCTCGACAAGTCGCCGTTCTCCTTCGACCCGCCGATCGAAGGCCACGCGGTGTGGCTCACGCAGCGGGTTCTTCGCTTCGTCCCCGACAAACCGCTTCCCGCGGGAAGGAAAGTCGAAGCCACTCTCTTCGGCAAAGTGGCGTTCGGCGAGCAGAAGAGGGTCGACAATTTCCGCTTCTCGTTCCAGGTGGCCGAGCAGGAAGTGATCTCGCTCTCCGGCGATTTCGTTCCCGTTCCCGAGTCGAAACAGGGAGTGACGTTCGCGGCGGCGCTCGTTTTCGCCCAGCCCGTGGACGCTGCGGAGATCAAGAAGGCGCTCGCGTTCGACGGGCCGCGGGGAAAGATCGCGATGACCGTTTCTCCCGCCGACAAGCGCGACCGCGTGAACATTTCGTCGGACGTCATCGCGCGGACCGACGTGGGCCAGAATTTCACGCTGTCGCTTCCCGGCAAATACACCGCGACGGGAGACAAGTGGGAAAAGTCGCTTTTCCTCCCGGGGGCGACGGAGTTTCGTGTCATCGCCCACATGGATATGACGCCCGCCGGCGCCGAAGAAGTGACGTACGCCTTCCGGTACAGCGACCCGATCAAAACCGGAGCCGATCTCTCGGGATACATCGCCATCGACCCGGACGTGACCTACAAAGTGCGCGTCGACGGAAAGTATCTCACCCTCCAGGGCGACTTCTTCCCGGGCCGGTCGTATGCGGTCACGATCGCCGAAGGCTTCCCCAGCGAGTACGGCGAGAAACGGACGAAGGAGTACAAAGCGACCTTCTCGCCGAGCAACATCAAGCCCGAGATCCAGTGGCTCTCGGAGGGCGTGTACCTCCCCTCGGACAACAAGTACCGCCTTCAGTTCAAATCGGTGAACGTCGCGAAGACGACGGTGCGCGTGACGGAGATCTATCCGCAGAACATCGGCTTCTTTCTCCAGAACAACAGGCTCGTCGGGCGTGTCGAAAACGTCGAAGGCGAATACTACGGCCGCTTCGAGTATTGGGACCTCTACCGCGTGGGAGAGGAGATTTTCAAGCAGGACCTGGAGATCACGCCGGAGCGAAATAAGTGGGTCAGGTCGGAGATGGATCTCGGCACCGTCTTCCAGGGGAAGAAGAACTCCATCTTCGTCATCACGCTCGATTTCAACGGCGAGGACCTCGTCGGCCGGTGCGTGAACGACCGCGGCGATCTGCAGGAAGGCGATCTCTATTACGAGGCGGACAACTACCGCGACAATCCCTGCCGCGAAGGCTACTACTACAACAAGGGACAGATGAGCAAGCTTCTCGTCGCCTCGGACGTCGGTCTCACCGTGAAGAGCGCGGAGGACGGTCTCCATGTCTTCGCGGTGAACGCGCTGACGGCGAAGCCCATGGGCGGAGTGGCGCTCGACCTCTTCTCGCAGCAGAACAAGCTCCTCGAGACGCAGACGACGAAAGACGGGTACGCGCACTTTGGGCAGAAGGGCGCGTACATCCTCGGCACGCATTCGTCGGGCCTCGCGATCATCAGCCAGAACCATCCGGCGTGGCTTCTGAACAAGTTCGACGTGGGGGGGGTGGTGACGGCGCAGAAAGGCGTCGATGTGTTCGCGTACACGGACCGCGGGGTCCATCGGCCGGGCGACGTCGTCCACCTCTCGGCGATCGTGCGGATCGGCCGCAACACGCCGCCGGAGAAGCAGCCGGTGATTCTCAAAGCGAAGGATCCGAAGGGGCAGGTCGTCCACGAGGCGAAGGCCGCGTGCGGATCGAACGGCCACGTCTACTTCCCCATCGCGACCGATCCCACCGCCCCGACAGGCGACTGGATGGCGGAGATCACCGTGGGGGACCAGACATTCTACAAGCCTTTCAAGATCGAGACGGTGAAGCCGAACCGCCTCAAAGTGGCTCTCGACATTCCCGAAAAAGTGCAAGCCCCGGACAGAACGGTCGGAGGCACGGTCACGTGCAAGTATCTCTTCGGCGCTCCGGGAGCCCACTTGAAGACCGAGGTCGCGATCGATCTGTCGGACGAGAGCTTCAAGCCGCGCGGATACACCGATTATGTGTTCTCGACGCCCACGCGGAAGTTCTCGCGTCAGAGCCGCGGGATCTTCGAAGGTCAGCTCGACGCCGAAGGTGTCTGCCGCCTCGATTATACGCTCCCCGATCTGTCGAACGCGCCGTCGCTCGTCCGCGGTGTGGTGAACGCGACCGTGTACGAGCCGGGCGGGAGCTTCGTCAAGGAAAGGATCGCGACCACGATCTATCCGTACACGGCGTTCGTCGGCCTCAAGGGTGTGTTCCCGTACGGCGGCGCCCGCATCGGTGACCGATACACGATCCCGATCGTCGCCGTGGATGGCGGCGGAGAGCCCGTCTCCGGACACGTTCTCAAGGTCGCCGTCTACGTGAACCGCGAGCACTGGTGGTGGCACTACGACATGCGCGACGAACGGGATTTCCGGAAGATGCCGGAGACGTACCTCATCGGCGAGTACACCTACCTGTCGACGGCCTCCCCCGTGACGCATCAGATGACCGTCGAGGATTACGGCGGACACCTCATCGAGGTGACGGACGAGACGTCCGGCCATCAGGCAGGGCTCTTCTTTTACGGTTCGGAATGGGCGGGCCCGGCGCCCGCCGAGGAAAAGGAGAGGAGCTTCCTCCAGATCGCGTCGAACAAAAACGTCTATAACATCGGCGACCAGGCGACGCTCGCGTTCGATACGCCCGCCGAGGGGACGGTGCTCTTCACGCTCGAGCAGGGGGAACGCGTGATCCACCGCGAGTGGAAAGCGGTCGGGGGCAAACGGACGACGGTCTCTTTCGGCATCACCGAGGAAATGATCCCCAACTGCTACGCGTCCTTGAGCGTCGTTCAGCCGCACGCGCAGAACACGAACGACCTGCCGATGCGTCTCTACGGAGTGAAAACGATATACGTCGAGGACCGGCGGACACATCTGCCGCTGGAGCTCAAGGCCCCGAACGTGATTCGGCCGCGGGAGAACTTCTCGGTCGAGGTCGCGTCGCGCGCGTCCGTGAAGGCAACGTTCACGCTCGCCATCGTGGACGACGGCCTCCTCGATCTCACGCATTTCAAGACGCCTTCGCCGTGGGACTACTTCTTCCAGAAGATCGGTCTCGGCGTGGGGACGCTCGACAACTTCGATCAGATCATGGGAGTGCTCTTTCCGAACATCGACAAATACTTCACGATCGGAGGAAGCGAGGCGGAGACGGCGCGCGAGAAGCGTCTCGACGAAGGCCGCGCGGCGCGTTTCACGCCGGTGGTCCTTTTCACGAAACCGACGGAGATCGCTCCGGGAGAGACGAAGAAGATGTCTTTCGCGATGCCGAACTACATCGGCTCGGTAAGAGTCATGCTCGTCGGCGCGGCGGGTCAGCGCTACGCGTCGGAGGAGAAGACCGTGCCGGTGAAACAGGAACTCATGGTGCTCCCGACGCTCCCGCGGGTCGCCCGGCCGGGGGACACGTTCGCGCTTCCGGTGTCGGTTTTCGCGATGGACAGCACGATTCGAAACGCCGATCTCTCTCTCGATCTGTCGCGGAACTTGAAGGCCGAGGGAGCGAGCAAAATCACTGTGGCGTTCGCGAAACCCGGAGAGAAGGACGCGGTGTTTTCCGTGCACGTCGGGAACGCCGTGGGCGCGGATACGGCCACGGTTCGGGCGGTGTCGGGGCGGTTCGAAGCGGACAACATTGTGTATCTCCCCATCACGAGCCCGAATCCGTTCTACACCGAAGTGACGGAGACGACGGCGGCCAAGGGGAAACCGGTCGCTCTCGTTCCGGAGAAGTTCGGTCTCGAGGGGACGAACAAGGCGCGTGTGGCGTTCTCGCGGCTGCCCGACATACAGATCGACAAGAGGGTCGCGTACCTCATCCAGTACCCGTACGGGTGCATCGAGCAGACCGTTTCGGCGGGGTTCCCGCAGATCTACCTCCCGTACCTCGCCGATCTTCCCACGCACCGGAAGGAAGCGGTGACGCATAACGTGAACGAGACGATCAAAGCGCTCGGCCGCTTCAGAGTGAAGAGCGGGTTCACGTTCTGGCCGTTCTCTTCTTTTCAGGAGAACGCGTACGCGGATTGGGGATCGACGTACGCGGGTCATTTTCTCGTCGAGGCGCGCTCGCTCGGATACAACGTTCCCGAGGAGACGTACGCGCACTGGCTGAAGGACGCCAAGCAGCGCGCAAAAACGGTGAACAAAAAGGACCACCGCTATCAGACGTACCGTCTCTTCGTTCTGGCGCTCGCGAAGGAACCGCAGACGGGCGCGATGAACCTCGTCCGCGAGAACTATCTCGGCGTGCTCGACCCGCTGTCGCGGAGGCTTCTCGCCGCGGCGTATCAGTTGAGCGGAATGGATCAGGTGGCGCGCGAGATCCGCACGTCCGCCCCGACGGAGATCCGGCCGTACCGCGAGCTCGCGGGGACGTACGGTTCGCCGCTTCGGGATGCGGGGCTCATGGCGTATCTCTCCGTCAAGATGAACGACATGGAAACGGCGTCGTATCTCTTGAAGACGGTGGCGAAATCGTTCAACGAGATGGAATGGTTCTCGACGCAGGAAACGGCGATGGCCATCCTCGCCTACGGCGTGTACTACAAGGGAACGACGTTTCCCGGGGGTTCCGTGGCGCTTCGCGTGAAGATGGGGGACGCGGCGTGGCAGGAGATGACGGTCGCCGGTTATCAAAGCGTCGCGGATCTCGCGGACATGTGGGGAAAGAAACTCGTCGTCGAGAACAAGAGCGACAATCCGCTCTTCGTAACGCTCTTCGAGGAAGGCGTTCCCGTCGACAACCGCATTAAGACGGGGCACCAGGGGATCGAAATGACGAGGGGCTTCTTCGACGAGAACGGGCAGCTCGTGGATGTCTCCGGCAGGCCGCAGGGCGATCCGTTCTGGGTCGTGTACAAAGTGAGAAGCGCCCAGAGCACGGCGATCGAGGAACTCGCGTTGTCGAGCGTCCTGCCGTGGGGGTGGGAGATCGTCAACCC